>CAZCAL010000292.1:0-6228 GCA_964496625.1 uncultured Verrucomicrobiaceae bacterium
AGGGTGGGCGAAATGTTTTTGAAGCCGCTCGTGCGGCAAACGGACGCCCTCGTGTCGTATTCGCCAGCAGCGTGGCCTGCTACGGCGGGATGGACATGACCCAGACCATGTCAGATGACACTAAGCAGCTCCCACAGACCACCTACGGGATGACGAAGGCGATGTGCGAGATGATGGTAAACGACCACACACGCAAAGGGCACTTTGATGGGCGTAGCGTCAGGTTGCCAACGGTCATCGTGCGACCCGGAAAGCCGAATGCAGCGGCATCAAGCTGGGCCAGTGGGATGTTTCGGGAGCCCCTGAACGGAGAGCCCTGCCTGCTACCGATTCGTCGCGATCAGGCGCATCCGATGACGGGGTATCGCACGGTGATCGATTCCTTCGTCGCGATGGCCGAGGTCGCCGAGGAAAAACTCGGACGCGACCGCGCCTACGTGCTACCAGCACACCGAGTCACGCCGACAATCGCGGAGCAGGTCATTCAAGAGGTCGGCGCGATGCGAGGCATTACGCTGGGTCCCATCGTTGACGCCTTCGATCCGCGCATTCAGGGCATCGTGGACAATTGGCCGCAAGTCGTTGATGGGCAGCGAGCCGTCGAAATCGGGATGCCTCGCCCGCCAGAGTTGCGGGTGATTGTGGAGCAGTTTGTGGAAGATTTTTTGGGTCGGTGAGGTGGACGGCAAAGGGTGCACGCACCTGACGTTCCGCGCTCCGGTTCCTTCTTCGCCTTGAACCCGTGCTTTTACTTTTTTCATTTCCTCTCTAGGCTGCCCGGATATGGCAGGCATCGGCGATTGGATTCAGGCGGCACGTCCCAAAACCTTGGGCGCAGCGATTGCGCCCGTAGCGGTGGGATCAATGCTGGGCTGGAAGATCGGCGGGCACTTTGAGTGGCGATTGCTCTTCTTTACGCTGGGTAGCTGCATGGCACTGCAAATTGCGACGAACTTCTTCAATGACGCCATCGATTTCGTCAAAGGCAGCGATACCCAACAGCGCCTGGGACCAAGGCGAATCACTGCCGCGGGGGCAGCGAGTTCTGGCGGCGTCTTGACGGCAGGATGGATGCTCTTACTGATCGCGACACTCCTTGCCACACCCCTTTTTGAGGCGCGGGGCCTGCCGATTTTGTGGATCGGGATTCCATCGCTCTACTTTTGCTATGGCTACACCGGCGGGCCGATGCCCCTCGCCTACCGAGGACTGGGAGAGCTGTTTGTGATTTTGTTTTTCGGTTTTGTAGCGGTGCTCGGCTCCTCCTTTGTCCAGTCGGGCGAGTGGTATGAAGGGGCGCTGGTCGCCGGGTTTCAGATCGGTTGTTTCTCCACGGTGCTGATCGCCATTAACAATTTGCGAGACATTGAGGAAGACACCCGCAGCAAGAAGCGGACCCTGGCAGTTCGTTTCGGGCAAACGTTTGCGCGTTGGGAGATCGCAGCCTTGATCCTGCTGGGGCACGGTGCGGGCCTCTACTGGTGGGCACATGACGCGCCGCGAGTATTCACGCTCCCCCTCATTGTATTGCCGGTGGGGGCAATTCTGGTGGTAAGGATCGCCACCACAGCACCGGGGCAGACCTACAATCGCTTCCTGGCACTGGCCGGGATGCAGCTGCTGGCCTTTGCCGCACTGATGTGTGCAGCGATCTATTTTTGCCCGGCCCTTGTGACGCACTGAAGACCATGGAGGCCATCTACGTCTGGGACTATGCACTGCGCACGAAGGTGGCGCTGAATTCAGTGACGCAGCGCAGATTCTTTGAAGGCGCACTCATCCGCCACGCAGATGGCTTTGGCTGCGTGCATCCTTGGCCTGAATTTGGTGATGCCCCACTCGCGGAACAAATGGCATTGCTTGCGGAGGGAACGCTCACCCCCGTGACGCAAAGGGCTCTTCACTGTGCCCGAATCGATGGCGAGGCCCGCCGCGCAGGCCTCAGTCTTTTCGCCGGGCTGGAGATCCCGCAAAGCCACTGGTCCTGGAGTTTTTCCCACTCCACGAACGATCAAATCGCCCGGGTGCTGGGGGAGGGCTGGCCAGCGATCAAGGCAAAGGGTCTGCCAAATCACGGGGAGACGGCGCGCTTTCTAGAGGCCTGCTGTGCGGTGGCTGGCAATGCGCCCCTGCGACTGCGTGTTGATTTTAATGGCTGCCTGGATGCGGCAAGCTTTGGGCGCTTCGTAGAGTTCATGCCTCTGAAGGTCTATCGTCGGCTCGATTTCGTCGAAGACCCCTTCCCCTACGATCCCGCGCTCTGGAATCAAGTGCGCGACCAATGGGGAGTGCGACTAGCCTTGGACAAAGGCTGGCGAGACGGCACCACAGGCTTTGACGCCGTGGTGGTAAAACCGGGTCGGCGCGATTGGCGCAATGTTGCGGAAACCCATCCGACCCAGCCCTTGGTGCTGACCTCTGCGATGGATCACGCCATTGGGCAGATGTATGCGGCCTATGAGGCGGCAGTGGCGTTGCAGGAGTTAGGCAGTCGCGTCGATCTATGTGGTCTGTGCACGCACCACCTTTTTGAGCCGGATTGTTTTTTTGACCGTATCGAAGCCCATGCGGGATTCCTCTCGCCAGATTTGAGCGGCGGTGGTTTGGGGTTTGGTGATCTTTTGGAGGGCCTGCCGTGGAGACGCCTGCGCTGAATTCCTCGGCATTTTGGGAGTCGGCAGAGACTCACATCGCACTCGCTCGGGGTGTAGAGGAACCGTTGGGCCTTCGCGACTTCGTCCGCAGCACCCTGGGCGAGGCTGGCTGGTGTCTCTTCCAGACCTCCGGCACGACGGGAGAGCAAAAGTGGGCCGTACTGAAGCGCTCAGCGTTTTTGATTTCCGCGAAGGAAATGAATGTGCACTGCAAGCTACAGGCGGAGGACCGCTGGATGATCGCCCTGCCGGAGCATCACGTCGGCGGCTTTGCCATTCATGCCCGGGCTTGGCTGGCAGGATCCGCCGTGGACCATTTTACAGGCAAGTGGGACGCTGGGAGATTTTGTGCTGAATGCAAAGCCAGCGCGGTCTCCCTGGTTCCGACGCAGATCCATGATCTCGTCAGTGCTGGCCTGCGGGCACCGGCATCACTCCGGCTCGTTCTCGTGGGCGGGGGGCTTTTGCGCAATGAACTGGCTCAGCGAGCGATCGACCTCGGCTGGAATGTCTGCGCGACGTATGCGATGACGGAAACGGCCTCCACCGTGGCTTGCGCAGCCTTGGATGCGGATCGATCAAGCGAACCCGATGTCCTCGAAGTGCTGCCACACTGGGCGGCGCAGCTTGATGAAGCAGGCACGCTGCGGCTGAGGGGTCCTTCGCTGGCAGGTGGTTACGCCTGTCCCACCGCCACAGGCTGGGACTGGGTGCCCATTGAGGCGAATCAAGGATTGGCCACTCGGGATCGAGTCTCTCTCTGGGAGGATGGCACACGCACATTCATGCGGTTCCTCGGACGGGCAGACTCATTCACCAAGATCCTCGGAGAACTGGTCTCGCTCGATGCCTTAGAGACTCATTGGCAGCGTGTCGCGGCTGAGGCGGGATTCGCGTCACGCGTCGCGCTGATTGCGGTGCCGGATGATCGCCAGGAATCACGGCTGATCGTCTGCGTGGACGCAGCAATCCCCCAGGAAGCCCTTCCGATGATCCTGGAGGTCAACAATGCAACGGTACGCCCGTTTGAGCGCATCAGCGAAGTGCTCACGGTCACCGACTGGCCAACGACCGACCTCGGGAAGATCAAGCGAGCGGAATTGGTGCGGCTGTGGGCCAGCCGTACTCAGTCGCAGAATCTGTGACGGAAATCGCCTTTGTTTGGCGAAAAATTAGTGGCGGTGAGAGAGGGATTGGCTACCGCCGGTCTCCGCTGCGCTTCGGCTCGAACCAGGTTTTGACGAGGGTTCGAATCCCGGGGTGAGAGGCATCGCCTGTGACGGAAATCGCCTTTGTTTGGCGAAAAATTAGTGGCGGTGAGAGAGGGATTCGAACCCTCGGTAGCTGTTAAGGCTACGCATCTTTAGCAAAGATGTGCTTTCGACCACTCAGCCATCTCACCAAACCCTGCTGCGCTCGCGCGTCAGGCAGGGGAATCAATGGACCAGACGAATCGAATCGTCAAACAGGAATTACGTTCAAACCGTCGGATACTCCCACAGGCCACGATAGACACGGCTCATGAGCTTGGCAGCCTCAGCATCGCCGATGATGGACTCCTTCTCCGCATCCCATTGCAGGCTGCGGCCCGTCTTGTAGGAGATCATTCCCAACATCGGCAGGCAGCTGGAGCGGTGCGCGCTCTCGATGTCCGCTACAGGTTTGCTACCGGTCTCGATGGCTTGAATAAAATTCTCCCACAGCAGGGCAATGTTGTGTCCGTCCGGCTCCTGGAGCTGGTGATCGCCATGACTCTGCGCATCCTTGGGATTGACCGGGTAGAAGGTCCAGCCATCACGCCAGCCGATGTGCAGCACACCCTTTTCACCATAGAAATAGGTGCCGATCTTGTGCTTCTCGTTGTTGTTATCCCCAAACCGCCGGTGCTCCCAGGTGGCGGTGAATTGCTCGAACTCAAAGACCGCCAGTTGGTGGTCCGGCGCATCGGTGGTCTGCTCCTGCTCATTCAGCACAGGCGCACCGAAGATGGGGCGACCGCCGGTGCAAAAGACCTTCTTCGGGCCCTTCTCCCCGCTCCACCAGAGGATCTGGTCCAGCCAGTGCACGCCCCAATCGCCCATCGTGCCATTGGCGTAGTCGAGGAAATTGCGCCAGCCGCCTGGGTGGATCTTCGAGTTAAAGGGCCGCATCGGCGCAGGCCCACACCACATTTCCCAGTCCATGCTTTTGGGCGGGGCACTGTTGGGCTTTGGCAGTTCCGGGCCGCCCTTGCTATGGGCGAAGGCACGCACCATGCCGACCTTCCCCACCTTGCCGCTGCGCAGAAAATCCATCGCGGCGACGTGATGCGGGCCGATCCGACGGTGCAGGCCCACCTGCACCACCACGCCGGAATCACGCGCCGCATGGACCATGGCGCGGCTTTCATTGATGGTGTGCCCAGTGGGCTTTTCCACCAGGACGTGCGCGCCCGCCTTCACACAAGCAATCGTTTGCAGGGCATGCCAATGATCTGGGCTGGCGATGATGCAGATCTCAGGCTTCTCCTTCTCCAGCATCTCGCGATAGTCTTTGTAAAGCTTTGGTTGGTCGCCGCTGTCGCTCTTCACGTCTTCAAAGTCGTTTTCAAGAACCGTGTCATCCGCATCGCACAGCGCACAGACCGTGATCCGGCCAGATGCCATCGCCTCGCGGAGGAGATTCATCCCCCACCAACCGGCACCGATCAGCGCCGTGCGATGCTTCTTTGTGGATTTCTGGCCAAGCAAAGGCAGGCCCTGAAGAGCGATCCCAGCGGCAGAGACGGAGGTGAGGAAATGGCGACGGTGCATCATGATGGAAGTGAAGAAAACGCGGTGGACCGTGGGCAGCTTGCCGCCAAGTCGAAACACAGAGATTCGGACATGCCCTTTGGTTTCGGCTTTTAGATCTTCGTCCGAGACTTTTGGATCTCAGAACGTGACGGATAAAGATCAGAATGCGACGTCATGATCTCAGGGGATGTCCACCATCCCTCCAAACCGCCCTGCATCCCACCTCCCAGACCAGAGCCCGCCTGACCCACCACGGATCCCTTTTTACTGATGGCTGTCCACTTTCCACAACCTCCCCTTGCCATTCTTAGCGAGGACCGCTTGAATAGCGCAGACTCCATAAGAAAATCCTGAATGCTACGAAACCCTGAAGTTTTCAGCTCCCTCCCCAGCATCGGCGCCCGCACGCTTGATGGCGGGAAGGCTCTGAACTACACCCTCGTCAACATGAAGGACTGGTGCAAAAACTCGGACGAGGTCATCGACACCACTGCCGCTAAACGCTCGATTTACCCCGCCGCATGCATCCTAGTCTTCCTGCAGAAGAAGCAGAAAGAGTGAAAGGACACGGCGCTCATCAGCGACGCCGCCACGGAGTTGGCCACCACGGCGCCGCCGGATGCGCTCGCAGCTTGGCTCAAGAGTTCCGACAAGTCGGAAAGAGCCTCTTATCGTTGCTGGCTTCATCAGTGGTCTGCAGAGTCAGCGATTGACCTTCGTCTCAGGTGAAGACTAACAATTGACGCAAATGGGCACACCAGTCGCCAAATCAAAATCCAAGACTGTCGCTCCACGGACTG
>CAZCAL010000293.1:0-302 GCA_964496625.1 uncultured Verrucomicrobiaceae bacterium
GTCCATGCCAGAGGGCGGAATCAGGCAAGGCAAATGACCTTCCACATTCTCTAGAATTTTTTGCCCTTGCTTGCCCGATTTGCCCTGATAAGCATTGCCTCTTATCATGATTTCGTCCCCCGCCCGCCTTTTCTACTGCCTCGCAATCGCGCTGCTTGCGGCTTGTTCCAGCAAACCGACCCCAGACTCTCCTGCCACTAATAACGGCGGACCTACACCAGCCGCCGCGGTGGATGCCGCCCCCACTCAGCGTGGCCCATCCCCTGGATTGACCGGAACTGCCAACGGCATCGCTGCTGTCG
>CAZCAL010000293.1:312-6225 GCA_964496625.1 uncultured Verrucomicrobiaceae bacterium
ATAACTTCAAAGGCAACCGCGATGAGTTCGTCACCGAGCTGGCTCGCACTGGAATGACGATGAAGAAATTCCGCGAAGTCCGCCAACGCATGATCATCGTCAACGTGATGCGCGGACGTTACGCTGCCGACCAGGCGCCGCCGACGCCACGTGAGGTGGAGCAATATTATCAAGACCACATCGCCGATTACCGGGAAAACGACATGATCAAGATCAGCACTATCTCGGTGCCAAAGTTCACTGGCGATCCAAACATGTCCCTGGAGCAGCAGCGCCGTCTTGCTCAGGACATCCGCTCCCGCATTGTTGCTGGCGCAGACTTTGCAGCCATCGCCAAGGCCGAATCCCAAGACAGCCGTTCGGACGACGGGGGCGAGTGGCCGTGGATGGATCGCAAGCAGATGAAGAAGTCCATCGCAGATGCAGCCTTCCAGGTGAAGGACGGTGGTGTCTCACCGGTCATTGACGACGAAACCATGTTCATCCTGATTTATTGCGATGCGAAAAAACTTGGAACGCCAGTGCCCTTGGAAAAGGTTCGCCCGCAGATTGAGCGCATGATTAGCCAGCAAAAGTCACGCGGCAGCCTCGATAACTGGTTAAAAGGCCTGCGCAAACGCGCTGTGATCCGTCGGTTCGACTAGTCCGATCTAAGAAAACTGGACGACCATTCGTCTTCCTGATACAAAACGCGCAACCGACATGAAAATCACCCATCTCTTCGTTACACTCTCACTCCTGGCACTCGCCAACTTCGCCCATGCCACAGACTTCAAAAAGGACGTCTTCCCGATCCTGAGCCGCAAGTGCGCTGAATGTCACAGTGTTGGCAAGAAGACCAAAGGTGATTTCGCCATTGATCGCAAGGAAGACATGGAAAAGCAGTTCAAGGCGGGCGAATCCGCCAAGAGCAGCATCGTGATCACGGTCCAATTACCAGATGATGACGAAGACGTCATGCCACCCAAAGGTAAAAACCGCTTCACCCCCGCAGAAGTGGCCACACTGAAGGCTTGGATTGATGAAGGCGGCAGCTTTGACGCATCCTCCGCACCTCCTGCCGCCCCAGCCGCAGCACCCGCTGCAGGTGGCGTCGTCGCCTGGACGAACAACGCCGGCAAAACCCTACAGGCCTCCTTCCAGGGCATGGACGGTGCGGATCGTGTCCTCTTAAAGGCTGAAGATGGTACCGTCTATACCTACCCCATGGCAAACCTTTCCCCAGAAAGCCAAGAGCAGGCGAAGAAGATGGCTGGTGGGCAATGAGCTTGACCCAGGGTGCTGCGTGCCCTTGACTGCGGTCCATCGGGCTCATGCATTTCCTGGCTCCCCATCTCCTGCATCTTGCATGGCTGGCGCTCATTCCGCTAGCCTTGTATCTCTTCCGTCGCCGTGCCAAGAAGGTGCCCGTTTCCACCCTGCTCTTCTTTCGGGCGCTTTCTCGGGAACATCAGGAATCAGCGTGGCTGCGTCGCCTAAAGCGACTGCTCTCCCTCTTGCTGACATTGCTGGTGTTACTCCTCGGCGTCTTCGCCTTGGCGCGACCCGTCACCGATGCGGGGGTTGATTCTGAAGACGCCATCGTCTTGGTCGTCGATTGCAGTGCCTCCATGGCTGCGCAGGACGCCAAAGGACAAAATCGCCTCCAAATCGCGCAGCGTCAGTTGTCCGACAAGGTGCGTGGTCTCCCTTCCCAAACGATCCTATCGTTAATTGCGGTAGAGTCCCGCCCTCGCGTCGCACTTTCCCGCAGCCGCAATCAGCGGGACTGCTTGCGCGCCATTGAGGCTCTCAAAGTTTCACCCGTCCAAGCGGACGATGATGGAGCAAAAACCGCAGCACGGCGATTGGCGGATTTGGAGACAAGATCCCTGATTTGGCATGCCAGCGACACCGCTTGGGCACCCGCTCCCGAGGAGCTTGGCAGCCGTCCTTATGAATTCATCGACTGCGCAATGGATACGCCTGTAAATGTCGGCATCACCGCCTTTCAGATTCGGCCTGCGCCGCTGTCCCGAGATCGATTTGAGGGCTTCTTAAAGATCTCCGCTGCCGCGGCGAACCCGCAAAAAGTCACAAGCTCGTTGGAGGTCCACCTTGGGGGACGGCTAGCGCAATTGAGCGAGATTGAATTGGCTCCAGGCCAATCGGCATCCCTCCTGCTCCCGCTTGAAGGCGTCCATGGGCAACAAGTCGAGTTCCGCCTCAGCACACCTAGCGACTGCCTAGCCATCGACAATGGAGTGGTGGCTCCGCTGCCTGAAAGTAGTCCCTTGATCGTTGCTTGGTTCGCAGAAAAGCCCGATCCCTTTACCGAACTTGCGTTAAAGTCGTTGATCGAACAGGGGCGGATTGAAATGCTCCGAGGATCACCGCAGGACTGGCCAGCCAAGCAAAAACCCGATGTGTACGTTTTTGAGCATTGGGTGCCATCCCCCTGGCCGACAGATCGTCCAGCACTGGTCCTGGATCCATCTTCAGACGTGGATGCGATCCGTGTGCGTTCCCTCGGTCCTCGGGGTGTGCCCGTCTCCGGCGTCCGTGCAGCGGCTCCCGATCATCCTGTCCTTTTCCGAATTTCGGCAAGCCGACTAGCCCTCACCCAAACAGCGATCTTGTCCCTCCCTTCGTCGATGGAACCCCTTTGGATCGCAGGGGCAGAGCCCCTCCTTGCCGCAGGGGAAGTCAGTGGCCAACGCCTAATGATCAGCGCCTTTTCCCCTTCCCGCTCGGAGAGTCTGGCCCTCCTTCCTGCCTTTCCGTTACTGCTGGGCAACGCGCTTTATTGGTGTGGTGAATCTGCAAACTCACTCCACAGCTTTGACATGCGACGCACCGGTTCCGTGCTGTCAACCACCGGAACGCTGAGCTGGATCGAGTGGGATGGAACGGGATTTAACACTGCCGCTGATGAGAGCTCCGCAGGTCTCGTTGCCCTTTCACGCGTAGGTCTGTGGGAGACCGCCAATGGCCGCAAAGGCGGGTGCCTGCTGGCGTCAGAAACAGAGACGAACGTGCCACCCCATTCAAAAGACGCCCTAACCGCCGCCGCGACATCCTCGCCAACCGTTCAACGTATAGGTTGGCTAAGGCAGTGGACGCTGCCTCAGTTGCTGATCTGGGGCATCGCGATTCTACTGCTTGGGGAGAGCTTTCTCTTCCACCGGAAAGCCGTGTTTTAACGCTGCGTGGTAGTCCAGAAGAAACTAGGAACGCTTACCACTTCCACCCACATTCCTTCAGGCGCTTTGTGGGATTTTAGGGTAACGACGGCAGAGGTCACCGTCCCCCATGCCACCTGCTTATTGAGCTTTGTCATTAGATCACTGCTTTTGGGAACAAAAACATTGCCCGCCCAATGCGTCGACAGCGCAGCTGTTTGGAAGCACTCTTTTTTATCCAGTTCTGGCACGTCCGACTCGAAGTAATGGATCCGCTTCATCAGCACGCGGAAGGTGCCCGTGCTAGGCTCTTCGTTTTCCAAAAACTTGAGCAACGCCTGAGTATAGAATTCTTCAAACAATCCCCAATCCACGCGCGGCCCGTCTCCGGACTTGGTAACGAGAATCGCCACTGGATCGGTCCATTCTGAAGCGCTCACATTGAAGATCGAATCCCCGCTCTTCTTGCCGCCATCGGATTGAATCAGCTTAACCACAGGTTCTGCGGGCACTTTGTAAGTGGCAAAAAAGGCCTTCACGGCTTCTGCGTTCTTTTCGCCATCAACGATCATTGGCAAAACTTCCTCGGCAGTCTTAGCTGCAAGAAACTTCAACGCCAAGAACTCCGCCGCGAGATCACCTTGGGAGCCCACCGCCCGGGCAATCGGCACCTCTTCTGAGACTGCGTGGCCCACCGGCAGCATGGCCGTAGCTGCCAGAAGAACAAAGAGACTTGGGAAGTGAAATCGCAAAATTGAGTTGGGCATCAGGTATTGTATCACACGAAGCCACATCGCCAAGTGCATAGAGTTCAGGATTTCCAAACCTCTCAAAACAAACCCCGTAAAATGGTGAGCATTTCTGGGTTGCGGTGTGAGTCCGACGTTTCATAATCCCTACCCCTCTCATGTCAGCAAAAGTCAAAATCGCAGTCGTCGGCGCCAGTGGATACTCTGGAATGGAATTACTCCGTCTGCTCTCCCGCCATGATGGTGTGGAGATCGTCGCCGTGACTTCGCGTTCTCTGTCAGGCAAGGTGTTGTCTTCCGAATTTCCTAGGCTGAAGGGCGTCGGCAACGCAGACAGCCTGCGCTTCACAGACCCAGACGTCGCCCAAATGAAAGCCAAAGGGGCGACCATCGCTTTTTTGGCCCTCCCCCACGGAGTTTCCGTTGAGTATGCGCCGAAGCTATTGGCAGAAGGCATTTGCGTGATTGACCTGAGCGCGGACTTCAGGTTGCGCAGCGCCGAGCTTTATCAAGAGTTTTACGGACACGCCCACGCCGCACCCGATTTGCTCGAAGAGGCAGTGTATGCCCTTCCTGAAATTCGGCCTGCACAGATCCAGAAAGCGCGTTTGATCGCCTGCCCAGGCTGCTACCCTACCAGTATTCTTTTGCCTTTGATTCCGCTGCTTCGGGAGAACCTGCTGACGGAAGATCCCATCGCTGTATCGAGCATGAGTGGGGCGAGCGGTGGCGGAAGGAAGGAGAGCATCCCCTTTCTGTTCTGCGAAGTTGCTGGCAGCCTGCGCGCCTACAGCGTCCCCAAGCACCGGCATCTCAGTGAAATCGGCCAGGAACTCGACATCGCCGCGCAACGTCCGGTCAAACTCTCCTTCATCCCTCATCTGGTGCCGGTTCATTCCGGCATTCACACCACGACCTTCGCAACACCACGCGATGGCGTCACGCTAGAACAAATCTCGAATGCCTTAGAAAAAGCCTATGCAGACCAGCCTTTTGTTAGGTTGCTGGGCGCAGGCCAGTGCCCGGACACAAAGAACGTCGTCGGCACAAATTTTATCGACATCGGGTGGACCATTGACCCACGCGCCAGCCGCCTCATTCTGCTGAGTGCCGAAGACAATCTTGGTAAGGGGGCCGCCAGCCAGGCGGTTCAGAACATGAACCTCGTCTGCGGCTTCCCCTCCACCGCTGGCCTGATGTACGTTTAATAGAAGGACCCAAGATGGACGATTTCGACCCCTGCAAATTCCAACGAATCCCCTTTGAAATCATCGACGGAGGAGTCACGGCTGCCCGCGGTTTCAAAGCGGGTGCGATCTCGTGTGGAATCAAAAACCCTGACGTTAAGCGCCTGGATCTAACGCTGATCACCTCGGATACACCAGCCATTACTGATGCCGTCTTCACCACCAACAAGGTCCGCGCGGGCTGCGTTCGGGTTTCGATGGATCACGTCCGGCGGGAGACTGATATCCGCGCCATCATTGCGAATAGTGGCAATGCCAATGCCTGCACAGGAGTCCAGGGAATCCAAGACGCGAAGGCAACGGTCGCAGCGGTAGCCAAAAGTTTGGGACTCCAAGCCCGGCAAGTTTTGGTATGTTCTACCGGCATCATCGGCATGCCCATGCCCATGCAGCGAATCTTGCCAAACATAGGCGACCTTACAGCGAGCTTAAAGGAAGACGGCTCCGACGAAGCAGCGCGCGCCATCATGACGAGCGACACCAAACCGAAGACCATCGCCCTGCGTGTCCCTTGCGGTGATGGACACTTCACCATCGGCGGGATCGCCAAAGGGGCAGGCATGATCTGCCCCAATATGGCCACCATGCTCTGCTTCATCACAACGGACGCCAAAGTCTCCAAAGACGAACTGAAGCGCGCCGTCCGCCATGCGGTCGATCAGAGCTTTAATCGCATCACCATTGATGGAGATACGAGCACCAACGACACCGTGATCGTGATGAGCAACGGTCAAGCAGACGCACCACCGATTCGTC
>CAZCAL010000294.1:0-5725 GCA_964496625.1 uncultured Verrucomicrobiaceae bacterium
GGGGGCGAGATAATCTCGAGCGATGCTTTGCCGGACACTGCATCCAGCGCTGCGTTGAAGCCTCGCAAGGCACCCTGATTCGCGAGCTGAATGGCCAGCATCACGGCGACGCCTAGTGCGACACCCACGACTGCTAAGGAAGCGCGCAATCTTTCCTTGAGCAGCGGGCGAAGGATGAATCGGTAGAAAAGCATCACGATTCCGACAGAATGCGACCGTCCTTCATCTGGATCTTTGTCTGCGCTGCTGCGGCTACTTGCGCATCATGCGTGGCCATCAAAATCGCGATTTTCAGGTCGCGATTCAGCTCCGTCAGCAGTTCCAGAATGCCCTGTCCGTTGCTGCTATCCAGGCTACCCGTGGGTTCATCGGCGATCAGCAGTGCGGGCTCATGCATCACGGCTCTTGCGACCGCCGCACGCTGCGCCTCACCGCCAGAAATCTGTGCCGGAAAGTGAGAGAGGCGATGGGCGATGCCGACTCGTTCAGCCAAGACCCGAGCCCTAGCGTTCGCCTCCGCCTCCGGCATGCGAGCCAGCAGCAGTGGCATCGCGATGTTTTCAAGGACGGTTAGCGTCGGCAGGAGATTGAAGAATTGAAACACGAATCCGACCCGCTCTCGACGAAGTTTGGTCAGATCTCCATCCGACAACGTCGCCACATCGCGCCCCTCGACCCGAAGGTTGCCGGAGTCTGGGCGGTCCATCGCCCCACAGAGCTGCAGCAGGGTGGATTTTCCACAGCCGGAAGGTCCCATCACCGCCACAAAATCGCCGCGATGAAGTGTTAGAGAAACGCTCCTCAGCGCAGAGACAGGCTCTTCTGCCACCGGGTAAGTCCGGCAAAGGTTGGTTGCTTCAAGGATTGGGGCGTTCATCACCGTGAGACATACGCGGCAGAACCGCCTTGGGAACGCAAAGATTCACTGTAGTGGGTAATGCAGATCGACGCCGACGGTGAAAACGGCCTTGCCGAGTTCCGCCTTGGTGCTGGACAAGCAGACCACAATGGGTGTTGAGGCTCGTCCTGAGCATGAATTTGCTTCTGTCATTTGGATAGGAAGCATCGCTGGGTTCGTAGCCGTCTTACGTTGCGTCGTAGTCCGAACACGATGAGTTTCCTCCGTCGTTGATCTATCCATCTCTCCCGCCAACCGTGAAGCTCATCCCTCATCTTGTCACCTCGCTAGGTCTCATTGCCTCCAGCACCTTAGCTGTGGATGTGACCGCACACAATGCCGAGGAACTACAGGCGGCACTGCTTGATCTCAAACCAGGGACGACGCTCAAGATCGCTGCTGGTGAGTATCCGGGCGGGCATCATGTCGCAGGGGTGGCAGACCTCACCATCGAAGCGCTGGATCCAAAGCAGCCGCCTTTATTCAAAGGTGGTAGCAACGCATGGCAGTTCTCTCGTTGCTCGGGTCTGACCTTGCGCAACCTGCGTGTGAGCGGACAAACGGGAAATGGCCTCAATCTCGATGACGGCGGCGAGCTGATGAATCCAGTCACGCGCACCACCATCGAGAACATTGAGGTTAGCGACATCGGACCACGTGGCAATCACGACGGCATCAAGTGTTCAGGACTTGATGAGCTAACCATTCGCGATTGCACCATCACCGGTTGGGGTGGCGAGGGCATTGATTGCGTCGGCTGCCACAAGTCTTTGATCACAGGCTGCCGCTTTATTGGCAAAGAGGGCTTCTCAGCCAGCGCTGGCGTTCAACTCAAAGGCGGCACCTCTGAAGTGACCGTGGAAAAATGCCACTTCACGAATGCGGGTCAGCGACCTTTGAACGTCGGCGGCTCCACAGGCATGGCTTTCTTCCGTCCTTCAGATGCAAAGCACGAGGCCAGCCGCATCGTGGTGCGAGACAACGTGATCGAAGGCAGCCCATGCGCTGCCGCTTTCGTCGGAGTGGATGGAGCCGAGTTTACGGCCAACACCATCTTGTTCCCTGAGAAATGGGTCTTCCGCGTTCTTCAGGAAACAAAGGAGGCTGGTTTCGTCCCCTGCCGGAATGTGGTGGTGCAGTCCAACCGAATCGTCTTCCGCCGTTCTGCGGTGCAGATTGAAATCAACATCGGCTCCGACACAGCCCCCGAAACATTCCACTTCGAAAAAAACCAATGGTTCGCCGAGGACCAGCCCCAAGCCTCAAAACCCACGCTGCCAGTTGCGGAAAAAGACGGGAAGTACGGCCACGACCCACGTTGACCACCATTGCTTCAAGCACTCGGCCTTGCCAGAGGCCAGTAGCAAAGCTCCCGACCCGCAGCAGGACTTGAAGCCCCGAAATCGAAAGTGGTCGATGAACTTGAGCAGAAGCGCTTGTAGCCTGAAACTTGGGATCTGTAGCGTGCGCGGGGCTGCGGAAAAACCCACTGAAGTTCACGAATCCAACCAGCTTGTGGTCAATCGGCAAGTTCTTCAAAAAGATCGGGAACTGGTTCAAGAAGCTGTTTCATGAGAGACAAAATCATTGGGTGCAATCTGCCCACCCCATGACTTTGGCATCCTTGGCGAGGGCAACGCCTTTGCTAATGGGGATTGGGAAAGCATTCTGCAATCTTGTAGCATCAATGCATTGGAAACCATGAAAACAAGCGTCTACTTGTCCAGGGTGATACCAGTTTTGCTTGTCGTTACCGCTGGAAATCGAGGCGTGCGTCTTTTTTCAATCATCTAAACAAGTTCGGAACGGAAACAGATCACAAACAAAGTAAAACTTGCTGACTCGGGGGAATGCGAATGTCGCTCCGTTTGACGCCATGAGTACGACCGCTGTCACAGAACCACGTCATACTGGACGGCTCTGCGGCCGCGAAGCGGCAACTCATTCGGATGACGCCAGATAGAGCAAGGACTCAAATTTTGGCGACGCCCAGAATGGTATATCACTATTCCCATTTGCTAGCCTTGCATTGCCTCCCATGGAAACTTCAAAGACCAAACGGATCGCCGATTGAGGTGAGTGTGAAGTTGCGTTGTATTCAACTCCATCCCCTATGACCCGCTTCATCCTCATCTTGCTCACCTGCTTCGTCACCCAAGCCAGCGCACAGACCAGCGTCGAGAAAGTCCTGTTCATCGGCAATAGCATCACCTTGCATGGACCCAAGGCGGACATTGATTGGTCCGGGAACTGGGGCATGGCAGCGAGTGCTGAGGCGAAGGACTATGTGCATCTCGTCACAAAGGCGCTGACTGAGAAATCGGGCGTTGCGCCCGTGGTGATGGTGAAGAATGTCGCAGATTTTGAGCGGTCTTATGCGAGTTACGATATCGCAAGCAAACTGAAAGAAGCTGCCGAGTTTCACGCGGATGTGATCATCCTCGCCATCGGAGAGAATGTGCCAGCCTTGAAGACCCCTGAGGAGAAGGCGAAGCTGAAAACGAGCGTCACCAACTTGATCCAATCGTTGATGGGTGATCGCCATCCGACGATCCTAGTGCGCAGTTGTTTCTGGGCGAATGCAGACAAGGATGAAGCCTTGCTCTTGGCCTGTCAGACTGTGGGTGGCATCTTTGTGGACATCTCCGCGCTGAGCAAAGATGAAGGCAATTATGCGCGCTCTGAACGCCCGTTCAAACATGCTGGTGTGGCGAATCACCCTGGTGATCAAGGCATGGCGGCTATCGCGCAAGCTCTGATGAAGGCACTGCCAAAGTGATTGGTTAGTCGTGGGATGCAAGCCCCCCGCCGGAGCGTGCGTTTGCCTTTCACTATGCACTTCCGATCCATCGCTGCATTCTCTATTCTGTTCGTCGCCTCTGCCTCTGGTCAGAGCAAACTTCAAAAGGACGACGTCAGTCTCTCGCCACCGAAGGGGCTCAAGACAAAGCTGGCTCCGGGTTACACGATTCCCATTGTCGATATCAGTGGCGACAAAGCTCGCCAGGTGATTGTGGATCGTGAGGCTGGTCAGTATTTGGGACATCCGACCACCGTGCTGCTGGAGGACAATCAAACGATGTTGACGGTCTATCCCAAAGGGCATGGGCGTGGTGCAATCGTCTATAAGCGCAGCAATGATGCGGGGTTGACCTGGAGCGAGCGTCTTCCGACGCCGAAATCCTGGGCAACATCCCTTGAAGTGCCGACCCTGCATCGGGTGGTCGATGCCGCAGGGAAGAAACGCATTATCATGTTCAGCGGACTTTACCCCATCCGCATGGCGGTGACGGAGGATGATGGCGCAAACTGGAGCGATCTGAAACCGATTGGCGATTTTGGGGGCGTGGTGACGATGGCGACGGTCATCGACCTCAAAACACCTGGACATTACCTGGCCTTTTTTCATGACGATGGCCGATTCATTCGTGGTGGCGAAGAGGAAAAATACCGGATCAAAAGTCCCGACGTTCCAGAGTATTCGTCTTCAACGGCGAAACCATGGCGATTCTGGGTCTATACGACGCTGTCAAAAGACGGTGGGTTGACCTGGAGCGTGCCTGCACCAATTGCGATGCTGCCAGATGCGAACTTGTGCGAGCCGGGTGCGTTGCGTTCACCCGATGGGAAGCAGATCGCCGTGTTGCTGCGGGAGAACAGTCGCAAGTACAACTCCTTCGTCATTTTCTCCAACGATGAAGGTCTCACCTGGACGGAGCCGAAGGAACTGCCCGCAGCACTAACGGGGGACCGGCATGTGGCAAAATACACACCTGATGGTCGCCTGTTCATCAGCTTCCGTGATACCACTCACGTCAGCGCGACCAAGGGCGATTGGGTCGGGTGGGTTGGCAGTTATGCGGACATCGTGAATGGAACTGAGGGCCAGTATCGGGTGCGTATCATGGACAATAAAAAGGGCGCTGATTGCACCTATCCAGGGGTAGAGGTGTTGCCTGATGGCACGATTGTGACGACCACCTATGGTCACTGGACGGAAGGTGAACCAGCCTATGTCGTGAGCGTGCGGTTCAAGCTAGAGGAATTGGATCCCAAGTAACGACTGAAATTCACTTTGGCATTGCGGCCTGCTGCTTGAAAAACTCGGCTCCCTTCGTTGTCTTGCCGTCGGCACCGATGATGGTGAACTCTCCGCCGTTTGCGGTGGCGAGATCGGATAGATCTTGCGCGGCGTCCGGCTCCATCATTGCAGTTGTATGGATCACGGCGCGTTTCCCGCCTTTTTTGTTAGCGGCATTGATCATGTCAATCCACTGGCGGGGATTGCCCGTGGTGCCGTCCGTCATGAAAAAGACGATGTCTGGTTTGGGCCTGATGCTCAGCGCCATCAGGACCGGTGGCCCCCAAAGGGTGCCCAGCGTGGTGGCGGTATTTTGGATGAGCTCACGGCTCTTTTTTGTCTGATCTGCGGTCGAACGCAGATACTTGAACTTGGGAATTTCTGGGCTGGGGTCATTGGGGTTGATGCGCCAGCGATAGGCCTCCCATTGGGCCTTGTTTCTGGTATCGATCTCGTCGTGGGGCCATGCAAAGGCGGAGAAAAACAAGATCTGATACTCGGTGCCGGGTGGTAGTTTTTTGATACTATCATCCAGTTCCTTTTTCATCAGCTCAAACTTCGAGATTGGTGCATCAGGGCCTTTGGGTTTCCCTTTGCCCTTTTTGCCGCGGCTGTTCATTGATGCGGATGCATCCACTGCAAAGACCACGCGGCGACCTTGGCCGGCGTTGCCCATGAAGGAGATGGAGCCACCCATGCTCGCGCCGACGTTTGCTTCGAAGGAGCCCATCGTGGTGCCCATGTCC
>CAZCAL010000294.1:5735-6213 GCA_964496625.1 uncultured Verrucomicrobiaceae bacterium
CCCATGTCCAGCTCCGTCTCAGAGATATCGAAGTCCACCGTGGGCATCGTCACTGCGGAGGCATTGGTCGAGGTCATGAAGCGCATCGTCGTCGCGCTTTGACTGACTTTCGGCTGCGGGGGTTGCTCGACGACTTTTTGCACCTGGGGGGCTTGTTCCTGAGTGGCGGGGGCGGAGAGCGCTGTGATCTCCGAACCCTGAGGTCCAGGAACGACCACCAAAATGATGGCCAAGAGGAAGCCCAAGACGGCGTGGATCAGCAAGGCCAGACCCACAGCGGAAAATTTGGACCAGGTGAACCGAACCTCTTTTTCAGACGGCAATTCGTCGGTGGGTAAAAAGACTGGTGCCCCTTGATCCGCGTCCATGACGACCGCCATCACTGGCTCAGCTTCGTCCCAAGCGGCGGCGGGTGCGGGATTGGAATCGTCGGAACTTACATTCATGGCAGGCGCTGGTGGAAGGTTCGGCACCTTTT
>CAZCAL010000295.1:0-6203 GCA_964496625.1 uncultured Verrucomicrobiaceae bacterium
CAAAGAGCCCCTGAATGTCTAAGCCCTCGGTGTCATCTGCGGCTGGCTGCTGCGCGGACACCGCAAATGTCAACATCATGGCGAGACCAGCCACGATGCCAGAGAGGCATCTTCGGGCAGTGATAATCAGCGAGGGCTCCATCATATCCACGTGTGTTCCTTTGGGGGCTTGCATTCAATTACGCACTGACTTCCGCCGCAGCTACCGGCTCTTACTGTCAAATCCTGACAAGGTGACGGTTGTGATCCCGACACGTGCCAAGGCATTCATCAAATCAATAAAGCGTTGCTGCTTGGCCTCGTCATCGGCGGAGACGATCACCAGCGGCTTCGAATCAGTGGCCTTCGTCAGTTCAAGATAGCGTTCGAGTTCTGACTCCATGGCCTTATCATCCGCCATCACTTGGTCTGCAATAGAGATCTCCCCAGACACCGTCACCCTGACCTTTAGCGGATCAATCTTGATGTTGCTGGCCTTCCCAGTGTCGGTTGGCAGTTCCATGCTCAAGTCCGACTCACGAGGTTCCAGGGTGGAAGTCACCAAGAAGTAGATCAGCAGCAGAAAGCTGACATCGATGAGCGAGGAGATATCGAGCGACGGCTCCTCCATTTCTTCGATCTCATACTTTTTGCTGCGGGCCATGGGTGGGTTCAAATAAAACGTTAGTTGCCAGAGGACGAGGAATGTTTCGCCGTCGGATAGGCACTGAAGATCACGGTATTCACTCCAGCAGCGCCAGAAGCCTTCACCACCTGCTTCGCATACTTCACGACGGCACGTTTATCGCCACGCAACAGTATTTTCGGTTTGATGTTGGTCTCAATGACGGCCTTCTGCCTCTCGATGTACTGCGTGATCGCGGCTTCATCTGCCAGAGGCTCCTCTTTCCGGCTCTTGCCAGCAAACCCACCATCTTCATAGACGTGGATGATGATCCTTCCCGCTGCCTCTTCTGGCGGCTTTGCGTTCGTTGCCACGGGAATCTCAATCGCAGGATCGATCGTATTCAGCAGCAGCCTTGCGCTGACCATGAAGAAGATCAGCAACTGGAAGACCATGTCGATCATGGACGATGAGTCCATTTTCGGGTCATCGCTGACCGCGGTCATTGTTGCGAGCTTCGATGCCATAAGAGTGAGGTGGATCAGAACATGAACGCCAGACTAGATGCTGATCCCCTCTGGAATCCGGGCAGCGCGGGATTCGCCATGGACCGCATCCGTTGCCGCATTCACCAGATCGACTCCAGTGTGGATCGAATCAGCCACGATATCATTGAGACGGTTCTTGAAGAAGAAGAACAGCGCCAGAGAGGGAATAGCGACCATCAGACCACCCAGCGTCGTCAACAAAGCAACGGAGATCGACCCAGCCAATTTTGAAGGTTCAGCACCACCCGTCAGGGCCAAAATGCCGAAGGCTTGAACCATCCCGATGACTGTGCCCATCAGCCCAAGCATCGGGCAGATCTGGGAAAGCACACCAAAGTAACCCACCCACTTTTGGTAAGGTTTGATCTCCGTCATCGCAAACTCAGCCATCGCGTCTTCGACCTTTTCCTTCCCCAGCGTCTCTCCATTCGTCGCATCGAAGTGCGACAGGGACACCGTCATCATACGCCCGAGAAAGCTAGGACTCTGGGAGGCTGTCTCGATAGCGCTACGAACACGGCATTGCGACATCAGGTCCATCAGCTGAGCCCGCAGCGCATTAGGTGCAAAACGCGCCTTCGAAATCGTCATCAGACAGAGCACCGTAAAGGTGATCGCCAATACGGAGCAGAGCGCCAATGGTGCCATCCAGATCCCGCCATCTAGAATCCACGTCTGAAGCCAAGTCTTTGCAGGTGGTGCCGCCTCATCTGCATCTTGCGCTAGTGCGAGTGTCGCAGAAAGCGCCAACGTTGCTGACATGACAAAGCCAGGCGAGAGGCGGGTGCGGCGGAAAAATGGGAGTGGGTTGCGTGGGGAGGTCATAGGCAAAAGAATTTCCGGGCGTTGGAAGCTGTTAGCGGTGGCTATTTCAGCGTCTTCGAATGGAAGAGGCAAGCGTAAAAGTAATGAAATTGTCCCGATGACTCGAATAAGCCCAAAATATAGGCCCCCACCGTCAATCCCCCCGCCCTTTGCAATCTAGCGGATCCGATGCGGTGACCGTTACCAATGCCTATTTGAGGAAGCGGGACGGAGTTGGCGTAATGAGTCCGCTACTACGCAAAAACGGCCAGAAGTAACCTTCTGGCCGTTTTCGATGATGATTCAATCTGTCTGACCTTAGGCCATCAGTTCGTCCATGATGCGGCCACCGTGAACGATGTCGATCGGGCGGACACCGTCGGCGACGATGCGCTTGTCGCCATTGATGCCGAGCAGGCGATACATGGTCTTCGCAAGATCTTCAGGCCCGACAGCGTCGCGGTCTGGCTCGCCACCCAAGGCGTCGGAAGCACCGTGAACATAGCCACGCTTCACACCGCCACCGGCGAGAGCGACCGAGAACACACGTGGCCAGTGGTCGCGACCATTGGTTCCGTTGATCTTCGGTGTGCGACCGAATTCGGAGCTAACCATGACCAGCGTCTTGTCCAACATACCGCGCTCTTCGAGGTCGGTGATGAGACGTGCAAAGCCTTGGTCAAACGAAGGAGCCTGTCCTTCAAAGGCACCCTTGATATTGGAGTGGTGATCCCAGCCACCGTAAGTGACGGAAACCATACGCACACCTGCCTCAACAAGGCGACGGGCAAGGAGGAAGCGTTGGCCAGCGGAGTTGCGACCGTATTCATCGCGAAGCTTGTCGGTCTCCTTAGTGAGGTCAAAAGCCTCGCGGGCTTTCTGGCTGCTGACCAAGCCGTAAGCTGCCTGATAGAAGCTGTCCATGGCGGTGATGGCGTCGGCCTTTTCGACTGCCTTGAAGTGGGCATCCACGGTTCCAAGTAGCGAACGGCGGCGCTCAAAGCGCTTTTCATCCACGTCCTTTGGCACCAAAAGATCGCGCACAGTAAAGCCCTTGTCTGCGGGATCGCTACCGAGTGCAAAGGGACCAAAAGCGCTGCTCATGTAGCCGGTGCCTTGTTCTGGCACTGACTGACTTGGGACCGCGACATACGGGGGAAGATTATTCCGAGACCCGAGTTCGTGCGAGATGATGGAACCAAAGCTCGGGAACTTGATGGCAGGGCTTGGACGATAACCGGTGAACATGTTGTGCGTGCCACGTTCGTGGGCGGCTTCGCCATGGGTCATGGAGCGGATCACAGTGAGGCGATCCATGATCTTGGCGATTTTTTCAAATTTCGCACCGACGTATTCCCCTGGAACGCTGGTCTTGATCGGGGTGAATGGCCCACGATATTCTGGCGCAGCAAAAGGTTTTGGATCCCATGACTCCTGGTGAGCCATCCCACCTGGGAGATAAATGTGAATGATTGACTCAGCCACAGGCTTGAAGGCCTCAACGGTTGGCAGTTCCATCGCCGCACGGAGTTTCAGATACTCTGGAAGGGTAAGACCGAGACCGCCGACCATCCCGACATAGAGGAAGTCGCGCCGACTTACTCCACTTCTCAGATCGAGGTGGCTGCCTTGGCAATTATGGTGCATTTTCATTTTGTGAGGGATTTGTGGGGTTGCTGTCGTCAAAAAGACACCAGAACTACGCTTTGCGCTTATTCTTTTATCAAAAATGAACAAGATTTTGCTCTTTTGTGCTCTTGAATTGGCATTCTGCCCTGCTGAAAGGGGCCAGACGGCTCCTGTGCCGCAAAAAGCGGGCCAAATCTGGACGTTTGTGCTCGATGCGGCCAAAGGAACCCTCGTTCTTCGATCTGCCCAAAACGCCCAACCGCTGGCGGAGTTGGCAGCCAAAGTCCAAGTCCACCGATTGTTAGGACGTCCTGAACATTTCGAGACAAAAGCCCCCTCCGCTGAGGCTATGGGCCCGCTGCTGTGGGGAGAGTGCAAGGCGGGGCAGGACGAATTGCAATTTCATCCAGCGGCACCGCTCGTGCCGGGCGAATTTTATTTCGTGGGGATCAGAGCCGCAGACGGCGACTGGAGTGCCTGGGAGATCCTATCGCCAGCGCTGAACGCAACAGGCACGGCGGTGGGAGTCAAGGTGTCTCCAGTCAGCAACTTGCCTGCAAACGCGCTAAAGGTTTACCTGACCTTCTCCACACCGATGGAACAGGGCGTGATGCTGGAAAAATTGCATTTGATGGATGATGAGGCCCAGCCTGTGTCTGGCCCTTTTCGCGAAACCGAATTGTGGTCTCCCGATGGACGGCGACTGACGGTGTGGTTTCATCCAGGCAGACAAAAGACCGCCGTCCAGCTTGGCGAAGACGAAGGTCCCGTGCTGCGTCCCCAGGCGCATTACGAATTGATCGTCGATGGCTCATGGAGGACGACGGCGGGCAAAGCCCTCGGCGCGAATGTCAGCCACAAATTCGCGACTATCGCCGTGGATCATCAGTCGCCCGATCCATCTTCCTGGAGAGTCACGTCTCACCAGGAAGCGATGCATACGATCATCCATGTTCAATTTGATGAACCGCTGGACGCGGAGATGATCCCTTCAGCACTCAGCCTTTCCAATCATACGGGACCGATTGCGGCCCGTTGTGAAGCAGCAGCCAACGGCAGTAGCGCCACCTTGACGACGGACTCGATCCTGACGACCGGCAGTTACGTGCTGCATATCGATCCACTGCTCGAAGACTTGGCTGGCAATAACTTGCAGCACCCCTTCGAGGTCGATCTCAGCCAGAAGGTCACCCCCAAGGATGTCATCCTGGAACTCAAGGTTGAAATCCGTGATTGATCCGCCGCCCGCGCGCTGTTGTGTGCACCGATCATGCCCGACACTCTCGATACCCTCGCCAAACTTCGCGTCGTTCCCATCATTGTCATCGACGATGCAAGCTCTGCTGAACCTCTGGCAGTGGCCATGCGCGGCGGTGGCGTGCAGTGCGCAGAGATCTCGATGAAGACACCTGCTGCCACTGCTGCGCTGAAAGTACTGGCAGCAATGCCCGACATGCTCGTCGGCGCGGGCAGTGTGACCAGTGAGGATGAACTCAAGTCCGCCGTGGACTCAGGTGCCCAATTTATTGTGACGCCCGGACTGGATGAGCGGCTGGTGGAAACAGCGCAAAACTTGAATGTGCCCATCATCCCTGGTGCGATGACTCCCTCAGAGGTGCTGCGGGCACAGCGGCTCGGCCTGCGCAGCCTGCTTTTTTATCCTTGCACGGTGGCGGGTGGATTGGAGGCGCTCGATGCCTTCTATGGTCCCTTCCCCGACATGAAGTTTTTGCCTGTCGGAGGCCTCAATATCGAGAGCCTTCACGCCTACCTTGCTCTCCATAACGTCTTCGCCTGCGGCGGCAATTGGATGGTAAAGAAGGAGTGGATCGATCATCAGGCCTGGCACTACATCACCTCCGCCTGCCAGCAAACCGTTGATCGGATTTTGCGACTTCAACGCCGCAAATGATCTGTCCCACACCAAGCCCGAAAGAACTCTTCCTTAAATCCTGTTCACTCACCCACCATGAAACGAATCCTTCTACTTCCCACCTGCCTCGCGCTCGGCACGACCGCTTTTGCAGAGCCTACCTTTGAAAAACATACCCTTACGGAGGAGTTCGTCGCCGAGGGTGCCCACTTTGCTGACTTCAATCACGATGGCAAAAACGACATCTGTGCTGGCCCCTACATCTGGCTGGGACCGGACTTTAAGGAGCGCATCACCTACACCAAGCCAGCGGAGCAGGCCTACGATCCAGGCAAGGGCTATTCCGACTATTTCCTGACTTACACGTATGACTTCAATAGCGACGGCTGGAGCGACATCCTCGTCTATTCATGGCCCGGCAAAGAAACGTGGGTCTTCGAAAATCCGCAGAACAAACCCGGTGACTGGACGCGCCACACGATTTTTGATATCTCCGACAATGAATCGCCTGACTTCCGCGACGTGAATGGTGACGGCAAGCCAGAGTTGATCTGCCACACCAGCAATGGCCAACTTCAACCCAAGCAGCCACCCTCAGGCGGCCAATTGGGATTCGCAGAGATCGACTGGAGCAATCCTTTCGGCAAAGCCCGCTTCCGCCCCATCACACCAAAGTCCCCAGAGAACGACGCCAAGTACTTCCGCTACACCCACGGCTATGGCTTGGGCGATGTGAACGGAGACG
>CAZCAL010000296.1:0-6192 GCA_964496625.1 uncultured Verrucomicrobiaceae bacterium
CAATGGCACGGATAAGGCTGCACCACCACGCCGGACGAGCGCTCCTGCTCCTGGGGCGATGACGTGTCCACCCTGGTCGGTGATATCGGCGATTCCTTGGAGGAGCCACGAACTGCCGCCAGGTAAGGCCGCGAGCCAGTAGGTCGTCCATGCGGCATTCGCAGCGTCGTAAAACATGACGCGGTCCGCTGTGGCTGAAGAGAGCGTGGCATGCCAAACAGTGACAGGGAAGGTCGTCGCCAGGGTCGCGTGGCGCCTTGCGATGAAGTGGGAGCCGCTGAGGTCGGGGATCACGGCCAGCGTGTTGCGGGGCGAACCGGCTTCGAGAGCCAGACCTGTCGAAGTACTGCCGGCGACATTGATGTCAAACCGATGTCCTACATAGGTGCCATCAATCACTTCGATGTAGGCTGGCACTGCAGGGTCGAACTGATCTTTGACAGATCGGCTCCCCGAACTGCTAGCGACATCCAGCATGGTACTGCCGCTCGTGACGGTGCCAGAGAAACTTTCTTGGTTTAGCAAGGCCAACCCAAAAGATCGGATGCCGGTGTCGAACGTGTGGTGCTCCCAATACCAGGTTTCGGTCGCGGTCGATTCGCCAGAGGAGTTCAATACCACACGGAGTCGAACCAGCCCGTGCCCGCTGCTGGCGTATCCGGGCAGTGCGTCAATACCTGCAACGGTGAGCGTCTCGGTTCCGTCAGGATGGGTGACCACTGATGGTGCAATGCCCGCCTCACTCCACGCCATGGCGGGAGCAAGATCCGGTGCCACGACTAGGGTCATGGTGACTCCACTAAGTCCCTGGGGGCGTGTCAGCACGGCGTCGAAGCTGCTAGTGCTGCCATTCCAAACGACGCTAAAGCCGTTCTGTGCGGATCCACCGCTGGATGGATCACTGCCCAGTGCAAACTCAAGCAGATTGACGCAGCTATCTCCATCTGGATTCTGGAGGGGAGCATTCATTGCTGCCAATGGATGCAGTCGCTGCCAATCGGCCCAGGAGCCTGGCTGCGGCCATGTGCTTGCTGTCACCGTTGGAGATGGAGTGGAAATGCCGTTTTGGTTTCTGGCGGATATCCGGTAGTGGTAGGTTGTGCCGACATCGAGGCCAGTATCAGTGTAGCCGCTGCTAGCTGCGGGACTGTTGCCAACGGGAGTCCAGTTTGCCCCATCGAAACTGCGTTCGATAATAAACTCATCCTCGTTGGTGGAGCCTGGTGCCCAGGAGAGCTGAATGCTCGTGTAACCCATCGCAACGGCACTTGGTGTGAGCGGTGGCGATGGTGGGATGATGTTTTTGATCCACTGATCAATGATGGCAAGGGCTGCGGTATCGACGAGGCTCTTGGCTAGGGGTGGCATTTTTTCCACCCCGAGACTGCCGACTCGAACATGCATGATTGATTGTGCGAGACTGCCTGGAGTTACCTCATGGGCACCTGGAATCCCAAGGTTGTTGGAGACTGCTCCGTTGATGATGTTTTGAGCGGCGAGAGGTGTATTGAAGCGTGCATCCATCAATGCCTGCGCACCTCCTGGGCGATGGCAATGGGCGCAGTTGGAGTCGATGTAGGAGCGGACTCTGGTCTCCAAGGGCGCTGAGGCGTCCTGGATCGAGACGGCCTTCATCATGCCACTGATCTGCCCTACGGTGAGCGTTTGATCAAACATACCGATGTCGCTCCAGGTTTGGATTTGGTTCGCCGGGGAGGCGGTGCCTGGGTAAGTGAATGTGCCGTTGAGTTGCCAAGTGCGCAGACCGAGAACCTGAGTGGAGGCGTTATTGTGGCATTGAAGGCACTCCGTGCGCGAAGGATAAGTCCACGGCTGGGTACGTGTGCCTCCGCTTGCGGTAGTGATGGTCACATTTTCGATGAGTCCGTCTAGCAGCAGGTCTGCATCGCTGCCATCGGGCCGCCACTTGTAGGTTACGCCATACCAGGACCCATCTTTGCTTTTGACGGTGAAGCGGGTTTCGAGCCGGGTATGAATCGCCGGATTCTGTTCATTGGTGGCGAGTTCAAAGTGCTTGATCAGAACCGTGCCCACTGGATACTCCCATTCGGATTCTGCGTGGAAGACGACGCGCTCTTCTGGGGCGTTGGGATCATTTGTTCCAGGCACCGCAATCCAGCGTTGTTTGAGAGCGTTGTCTGACCAAAGAGGGGAGTTCACTGTATAAGGCAGAACTCCTGGAGCAGGGGTTAGAGTGGCTAAGTCCGCAAAGGCACCCGTCGCAGAAAGAGTCGCTGGTGGTTGCGGGGCAGGCTGGGCACTGAGTTTCAAGATGTGGCCCTCAGATCCTAGCGCCATCAGGTAGATTTCATTGTTGTGATCCAGTCCAAACCCTGAAAGCGAGTACCCTGTGGTGGTCGCGATTTGGCGCACTTCTGGGACGGGGTGCCCTTGCCAGCGCATTGACCAGATGTGGCCGGAGACGAAGTCCCCAAAGACATACTCGCCACCGAACTGAGTATCAAATTCGCTGCCGCGGTAGACGTGACCTCCGATGACGCAGCGATTGCTGTCTTGATGCGGATACCGCCAGTATGGCGCGGTGCTGTTGCCGATTAGTGTGGATGGGACTGGATCGGGCCCCACAGCGGTGCCCTCCATAAACGCCCACTGGTAGTTTGCCCCCTTGGCCAGCACGTTCACTTCTTCTTCGTCATTCTGTCCCACATCACCGATGAAGGTCTGGCCCGTTGCCGGATCTTGGCTCATGCGGAATGGATTGCGCAGTCCGATTGCCCAGAATTCTTCCAAAATGCTTCCGCTAAGATCCAGCCACGGATTGTCGTTTGGAATGCCGTATCCCTGAGAATAGGTCGCCGGCCAGCCAAGTGGAGGTGTGCCCCCAGCCGCTGGCTGTCGCCGAATCGGATGGCTGCGTGCTGGGTCCTGATCAACATCGATACGTAGGACACCTGAGAACAGTCCTCCATCAATGTGCTGCGCATTTCCAAGGCTGTTGTCCGCATCACCCTCGTCGCCTAATCCGATCAAGAGATACCCATCTGAATCAAAGAACATGTCGCCTTGATTGTGCCATTGATGTTCATCAAACTGATTGATAAGCACGAACTCAGACGCCGGATTGATGACGGAGGCTCCGTCCGCTAGCGTAAATCGGGAGAGTCGATTGTAGGACCTGCCGGATGATCCATCATCTCCGCTTGGCAGGAAATTGTATGCCACATAAACGTAGCCGCGATTTGGCGATGCAGACTGGCCAAATTCGGGGTGAAAGGCGATGCCAAGTATTCCACAGTCGTCCCATCCGAGCGTGTTGGCTGAGAGATCTAAGACCGTTGTCTTCACAGCTGTCGCAGGGTTGTCGATGAAGGACCAGATGTGCCCTTCGCGTCCGATGACCCACAATTCGTTCGGTGAACCGGGGCGAGGCACCATCTTGATGGGGTCCTGGAAGGTCAGATTCGGGAAGGCATCAATGACATTGAGATTCCCAGTCGTGCCTGGCGTGGCAGTGGGAAATTTGTTTCCCATCCATGGCCAGAGGGGATGTCGGACAGGGGCTCCAACGGGTGGTGTTTGGGCATGATCAGGAGCAAGTAATTCGGCAAAAGTGCGAGAGTCCGCCCTCTGTCCATCAAGCGTACCTGAGTTAGTCAGAAAATCACTAAAATCCGCCCAGTGTCTCACTTCGTAGCCGGGCTCTGCTCCGATGACGACTGGGAAAAGCCCATAGAGCAAGCCATCAATGAATTCCACACCCTTCAAATCAGGGACATGCTGGCGGGTTCCTTCAATTGCCGGTGGGGCATAGGTCGAAAACAAGGCTACCGTGTCCCACCGCTTGATACGATAGGTTCGGTCACCTGCTGTTCCGCCAATTTCTTCGACCAAAAAGACTCGACCTGCGGGATCTACTGTGATGGCGACGGTCCCACCGATATTGTAATGTGTAATGAGAAACGAACCATCGTTGTCAGAAAAGTGGTAGGGATCTCTCCAGCTGTAGAGGTCATAAGTGCCATCATCTCCTGTGGTTGCTTGCAGTGTCAGGAGTCGTCCCCCCAGATCAGTTGTAGTGAAGCGAATCTCCACCTGACTGGAGCCTGGGCGCAGCCCATAGCTCCTGCTTGGCACTTCGCCGGCAACGAATGCGGCGGCGCTCGGCCAGCCGAGAAGCTCATCTGCAGGAAGGCTTCCGGCGATGATTGAGCGATTCAGGACAATGAATTCAGCTTCGCTTCGGACCGTGGGAAGGGCAAAAGCGATGATTCCAAGGCAAATCCAATCGAAACCTTTTCGAATCAGGTGGGAAGGATTGTTCTGGAAATTGCGGCGCATGAATGAGAGATAGTGCAAAAATGATTGAAATTATAGTTCGATCGGCTGCTGTGTAAATCGGAATCAACGATAAAAGCGTAATTTCCATAATCGTATTCGACTGACGGCATCATGCACTCCCCAACAAATAGCTGCTTTTTCAGTTGAGCCTGAGTGGTCACCGGATTGGTTGCGGTGTGGCGGGTCTAACTCAATTCAGCAGTGCAGGAGGGAATCCTGAGCCGGTTTATTCATCTCCCGATGAGCGTCGATCAGTCACCGTCGAGGTTTGTGAAGGCGTTTGGCTGGACCATCGCAAGGCCTTGGTGATGCCGACTGAGGGATGGATGGCTGTGGCGGACTTGCATTATGGTTTTGAAGTTCACCGAAGGGCAGCCCATGGCGCTCTGCTGCCCGACTTTGGGATGGCGGAGGTGGAGGAGCGTCTTTTGCAACTGGTCCGCTCCTACGATGTCGAAAAACTCATTTTGGTGGGGGACATCATGGATGGGGCTGGATCGGCAGACCTAACGGCGGATTTTTTGGATCGAATGGAAGTCGCCGGGCCAGAGTTGATCTGTGTCGCAGGGAATCATGATCGTGCTGGCCTAAAGTCTCGACGGGATCTGATCCCATTTTATGCCATAGGGGCGTTTTTTTTTCACCACGGTCATCAACAAGAGGCTGCGGCGGCGGCGATGCAGTCGCTAACCTCGCCCCCGAATGGGTGGCTGGAGATCCAGGGGCACCTGCACCCTTCTGTAAGACTCGGCGATCACGCTGGTCTACGGGTCGAATTACCTGCCCTGGTGGAGTTGCCTCAGGCCTGCAATGTGGCGCGGCGTTTCGTGCTGCCCGCTTTTTCGCCTTGGGCAAGAGGTGGGCGGATACTGACGCCCGCACCAATCGCGCAGTGGGCGTGCGCCAAAGGTGGGGTGTTGCCCCTCTAAAACAAGAGCCCCTGACCTCGTTGGAGGACAGGGGCCGATTGAGGGAGAGTTCCCGGAACAAATTAGTCTTCGCGGGCGATCACAATGCCGTAGAAGGCGTCCTTGGCTTTCATTTCGGCGGCCCAGACTTGAATTTTAAATTTGCCGGTCCACTTCGGAGTGATGCGGACCATAGCAATGTTTTGCTCGTCTGAGTCTTCGCCAATTTCATTGTCATTTTCATCGAGCACACGGAGGTCGATGTCGGTGACGCGCTTTTCATCGCCGACGACAACGATTTTGTAGGTGCTGTCTTCTTGCAGGGTATAAGTCTGCGTGGACTTTTGGTCTTTTTCGATGGAGTCCATCTGGACGAAAATGATTTGTTCATCTTTGTCTTCCAGAGCGGAAACGATGCCAGTGACCCGATTCATGATCGCAGTCATAGGAACGATGGCGAAGGCAGATGTGCCGATCAGGAGACCGGCAATAACGGCAGTGAGTTTGATCTTTTTCATGAGGTGTGGCGTTTGGGGTGGAGGGAGGTGTATTGTTTGGTGTGTTCTTTCAGGGTTCGATTCAGGGTTGCTTCAGTGGGATTTTTGTGACTGCGGGTGAACTTAGGAGTTCAGCGATTGCAATGTGACAAAATTCTTCATCTGAATGCCAGCAAAATCTTTGCCAACAGATAGCTATACGCAGACTTGTTACCCTAATGACAGCGGTACTGTTTTTTTTCGGTGACAGTTCAGAATTATTTTTGATCCGAGACAAGTGCGCGCTCGATCCGAGGATCTGGTGCCAGCCAAATGAGGGCTACCGTGGCGTATAATGCGCCTGCGATCCATGGATGCCAGAGGGCGGCAGGGATGGCGATTGCGGAGTGGCAGGGGGAGATTTTACGTTTGAGGTCAGCCCCAAGGGCCTGCGCGAGTCGGGAATGAGGGCCTTGTTCCTTTAGGAT
>CAZCAL010000297.1:0-448 GCA_964496625.1 uncultured Verrucomicrobiaceae bacterium
CGGTGGCAGAAAAACCCGAGATCAATTTTTACGCAGCCGAAATTGCCGCCGCCCGCGCCGGCAAAAAGACTGCTGGCCAAATCGCAAACCCAGAACTCAGCGTAGATCTGGGCCACAAAAAAATCAGCGATTCCGGTGACGGTGTCGTGTGGCGTGCACAGATCTCGCAGACCTTTGACTTCCCAGCTCGCGTAGCCCTTCGGAAGGCTGTTGCGGATCGCGACATCGCTTTAGCTGAATTAGGCCTCTCTCAATTCAAAGCACTGCTGCGCAACGAAGTGCGAGCTCGTGCAGGTGACTTATTGCTGCTGCGCAAAAAGCAAGATGCCCTTGAAGGTGTCCGCACCCGGCTTGCCGAAATTATCGGGGTGCTGGTGCAGCGTGCGGCGGATCGCAGTCAGTTCCGGATGGAACGCTCGGATCGACGCCACCGCAGGATGGGTGCCAA
>CAZCAL010000297.1:458-1253 GCA_964496625.1 uncultured Verrucomicrobiaceae bacterium
GATACAGGCAATGTCAGCGCCAAACTGGAGCGCCGGATTCTGGAGGCCAACGTGCTGACGATGGACCGCGAGCTCTCCGATGTGAAAACGGATGCGGAAGCCGTCCGCGCGGACCTCAATACGCTGTGTGGTCGTGCGCCAGCGGCTGCCTTGGAGTTGGAGGACGACGCAGTGTCCTTTCCAGCAGTCCCAGGAATGGAGGAACTGAAGGCACAGGCAGCAGAGACGAACTTTGATCTGCAGCAGAAGCGTGTCGAGTTAGCCCGCCAAGGCCTGCAGATCGATTTATCGAAAGCTGATCGCTGGGGAAGTGTGAGTTTTGGTCCGTATTTAGCGGGCGAACACACTGGTGATACGGAGAAGGAAATAGGCCTGGGCTTTTCGATCCCTTTACCGCTCTGGGACAAAAATAAGGGTGCTATCGATCAGGCCAAAGCTCGTGCAGACCAGGGGCAAGCACTCCTGAATGCAACACTGCGCGATCTCGAACGCGATCTGACAAAGGCTCGTAGCGCGTATGCTCGGGAATTGGAGACGCTAGAACTTTGGAAGGACGATCCTGAGGCCGCCTTCAAAGACGCAGCCGAGGATGCGGATCGTCATTACCGACTCGGTGCGGTGCCGGCTACCACGTATGTGGAAATGCAACGCCAGTATTTGGCTGCGATTGATGCCATGATCCAGACCCACCAGCATGCCTGGGAGCACCTGATGGTGCTTGAGCGGCTGCTCGGGAGCAAACTCAGCACGAAGGGAGGCTCCAAGTGATTGACGCAATTCTGAACTTCTCGCTGA
>CAZCAL010000297.1:1263-5959 GCA_964496625.1 uncultured Verrucomicrobiaceae bacterium
AAGAATCGACTGCTGGTCATCATGGGGGCGCTACTGCTCCTAGTGGCGGGGCTATTCTCCGCGATGAACCTGCCAGTGGATGCGGTGCCGGACATCACCAACACCCAGGTGCAAATCAATACAGCGGTGCTGGCACTAGCACCGGAGGAGACGGAAAAACTCGTGACCTATCCCTTGGAGCTAGCTCTGGCGGGGATTCAGGGTGTGGAGGAATTCCGTTCTCTGACAAAGTCGGGTCTGTCGCAGGTGACGTTAGTCTTCAAAGACGGCACTGACATCTACCGGGCAAGACAACTTGTCAGTGAACGACTGCTTCAGGTGGAACTCCCCTCGGGTCTACAGCCGCAGATGTCACCGATCAGCACTGGTCTCGGTGAGATCCTTTATTACACACTGGATTACACGAAGGATGCTCCGCAGCGCAAGCTGTCGCGTGAGCAGCAGTTGATGGACTTGAGGGATGCGCACGACTACATCGTGAAGCCATTCCTCCGCACCGTTCCTGGCGTTGCTGAAATCAACAGCTCTGGCGGCTACGAACGCCAGCTCGTCATCCAGCCAAAGCCAGATGCCCTGCGCAATGCAGGCATGACCTTTGGTGAGTTGGCAGACATCATCGGTGAAAACGTGGACAACGCGGGTGGTGGTGTCGTTGAGCGCAATGGTGATCGCGTGCTGATCCGTGCGGTTAGTAAAGTCGCCAGTGCAGAGGACATCTCAAACCTCGCTGTGAAGTTCGCCGCCGCCGCAGAGCCACTGAAAGTGAAGGATCTAGCGGAGGTCGCAATTGGCAGCAACGTGCGCACCGGTTGCGCAGTTGAGAATGGCGAAGAGGCTGTGCTCGGGACCGTCATGATGTTGGTGGGTGAAAATAGCCGCGTCATCTCGAAGCGTGTCGAAGAGAAGCTGGGGGATCTTCAGAAAAAGCTCCCCGCTGGCCTTGAACTGCGCATTCAGTACGCGCGCAGTAGCGTGGTGGATCGCACCATTCAGACGGTGGAACACAACCTCTTCGAAGGCGCAATCCTCGTGGTTGTGGTGCTGCTCATGCTATTGGGAAACTGGCGTGCCGCCCTCATTGTGGCTTTGGCGATTCCGCTAGCCTTTCTTTTTGCCCTCATCGGCATGACCTTCGGGGGCGTGTCAGGGAATCTCATGAGCCTCGGCGCGGTGGACTTTGGTCTGATCATCGACGGTGCTGTCGTGATGGTGGAGAACATCGTGCGACTACTCGCTGAACGGCAGCATGACCTGGGGCGAAAACTCACGCCGAAGGAGCGTCTCGAGGCAGTGCGTGAGGCTGGATCTCAGGTCGGCAGTCCGATGTTCTTTGGTGTACTGATCATCACGCTGGTGTATGTGCCCATTTTGGCACTAACGGGCATTGATGGGAAAATGTTCCATCCCATGGCGATCACCGTGATGCTGGCACTGGGTGGAGCTTTGATTTTGTCACTTACCCTGATGCCTGCGCTTTGCAGTCTGCTGCTGCGTGGCAATATCTCTGAGGAGGATAACTTTCTCATGCGGGCTGCAAAGTGGGTTTATCGGCCAAGCTTGGCTGTCGCATGGAAGGCCCGTTGGTTGGTGGTCACATCGGTTCTGGGCTTGCTAGCACTCTCTGTGGTGATGCTAATTCGAATGCCTCAGGAGTTCGTTCCGACCCTGAACGAAGGATCCTGGACGGTGATGGTGTACCAACCAGCAAACACGAGTTTGCAGACCTCCATGCAGCGCTGTGTAAAGACTCAGCGATATCTGATCGATAAGGTTCCAGAAGTCACGACGACTTTTGCCCGCATCGGCACGAGCGAAGTCGCCACCGATCCAATGTCCCCAGGGGAATATGACCTGTATATCTTCTACAAGGCGCAATCTGAATGGCGTCGAGAAGGGGGGCAGCCTGTCTCCAAAGATCGATTGGCGGACATCATTCGTGAGGAACTGGCGAAAGAGATCCCTGAGCAAGCGTACGACTTCGCTCAACCGATTCAGATGCGGTTCAATGAGATGCTGGAAGGTTCGCGTGCCGACCTCGCTGTGAAGATCTTTGGTGAAGACTACGACACCATGGAAAAGATCGGTGAAGAGTTAAAGGTCATCCTTGAAGGAACGGACGGCTGTAGTAGCGCAGAATTTGAAACGGAAGGGCGTGTGCCTGTCATGGAGATTCGTGTGAATCGTGCGGCCCTTCTCAAGTTCAACGTCGGCGCAGCAGAGGTGAACGATGCCATTGCCACCGCGCTGGCGGGACACAAGGCGGGCACGCTCATTGAGCATGATCGCCGTCGTGATATTGTGGTGCGGTTGCCAGAAAACCTGCGCAACGACTTTGAGGTGATGAAGGGGCTACCTGTTCGAGCTCGCGATAGTGGTCTGGTTGAACTGGGGCGCCTGGCGGAGTTCGTTGAGGTGCCGCAGGTCGATGCCATTGGCCGAGAAGATGGTCACCGGCGTGTGGCGATCAATGTGGACCTCAAGGGCGGTACCGACGCAGAACAGTTCGTGAAGATCGTGCAGGCAAAGATTGCTGCGGAAGTTAAACTACCGGACAACTACAGGGTCGACTTTGGTGGGCAATTCCAGCACTTGCAGGAGGCTCGCGCTCGTCTCGCTGTCGTAGGTCCGCTGGCCTTGGTGCTGATCTTTGTGCTCATCCACGCCACCTTCCGCAGTGTGATGCAGACCTTGATCGTCTATACTGGTATCCCTCTTGCAGTGACGGGTGGCGTCTTTGCACTATGGATCCGTGACTTGCCCTTCAGCATCAGTGCGGCGGTTGGATTCATTGCCTTGTGTGGTGTGGCTGTGCTCAATGGCGTCGTGCTGATCAGTTGCTTCAACCAGCTGCGTAACGACGGGAGGTCTGCCGCTGAAGCAGTCGATGAAGGGGCGCTGCAGAGGCTACGTCCGGTCTTAATGACGGCCTTGGTCGCTTCGCTTGGTTTTATCCCCATGGCAATCAGCAATGGGGCGGGTGCGGAGGTCCAACGCCCTCTGGCCACCGTGGTGATCGGTGGCATTCTCAGTTCCACTTTCTTGACACTCTTTCTGCTCCCAGTGCTCTATCGCTGGGCTGGAAAATGGCAGTCCCGTTCCTCCGTTCACGCGTGACTAAGGGCTGGAGCCTTCCATGGTGGGCGGGCTCCAGCTCCTCTAGAGTAGCGTCAGTGGATTCACCCGAGTCTCGAGTGGACAGGTGACACGCTTGCTGCCGAGTCGGTGGCTTTCAAAGACTGCTGAGATCATTTCGATCGTGGTGCGCGCTGCATCGACCCCGCAGAGTGGTTGGCGATCTTGTTCGATGGCGGCGATCAGATCATTGCCTGGATAAAGATGCTCTGCCACCAGTGGGCGGATGTCTTTGATCGGTTCGGGCTTGCCGATGCCAGCGCTTGTGATTGGCACCCAGGCTCGGGGTTTGTCGGTGGGATTGAAGGGACTGCCCTGGAAGATCTGCGCGGCGGGTTCTTTATCCGTGCGGTGGTCAATGATGCCCTCTGTGCCGATGATCTGAATGCCAAACCCTGCGCTCTTGCTTCCCGCATTTTGAATCGAATCAAAAAAGGCGGGTGTGCCAGAGGCGGTCTCGAATCGAGCATGGACCTCATTTCCCGCTAGCAGGCCAACGCCTTCGTCCCCCTCCTTGAGGTCAGCCTTGGTGATAGGGTGTCCATCCTGCAGGACCGTGGCGGTGCAGGCCTTGGGATCTCCGGCGAAGAATTGGATGAGGTTAAACAAGTGGCAGCCCAGCACCCACAGATCCAGCGAACCTCCCCGAGTATCTTCTTTGCCGCGGGCACGAATCTCCAGCACCCGACCGATGGCTCCATCCTTTAAGAGTTGCGCCACAACTGGCATCACCGGGTGATAGCGGTTGCGATGGGCGACGGCTAACTTGACGTTGTGCTTGGTGCAGGCTGCGACGATGGCATCTGCTTCTTCCAGGCTGCGGCAAAAGGGCTTCTCCATGTAGATGCCGCGCGCACCTGCCTCGATGGCGGCGATGGCCATGTCGCGATGCTGATCAATATGACGTGGGCCGATGGCAACGATGTCTGGCTTCACCTCGCCCAGCATCTTGTGGTAGTCCGCGTAGCCTTTGCCTATCTTCAGCTTCTTTAGCTCGGACTCCAGACCCTTGGCGTCAGCATCTGCGACGGCGACGATTTGCGTCTGGGGAATATCTAGCCACATGCTGTCAATACCATGCCCGTAGTTGCCGCGACCCGTATGTCCGATGACGGCGACTTTGTATTGTGCTTCACTAGCGGCATGTGTGCGCAGTGCGAAGGCGAGACTGGCGGCGCCAGTGGTAGTGAGGATTTGACGACGGTTCATGCGGTTTAGTCGGGTTGATCCATATCAGGAGTGTGGAGGTCAACGCCATGGATTTTCTCCGTCTCTTGGGGCGTCGTTAAGACCTTGTAAATGCACCAGCAAAACAAGCCGGTGACGGTGCCCACAGAACAGAGCATGATGAGGATTCCAGCAGTAGTCATGGCGATGCAGGGCAGGGGTTAATCGTGTTTTGGCAGGCCTTTCTCTGCACGTTGGTAGGCGTGAGAGCGGGCTGTCACGAGGACGAAGAAGGTGGCGACGATGGCAATCAATGCGACGCTGAGTTGTGCGGCTTTGTTGGTGCTGAGATCGGTGATGTAGCTCGCGACGGATCCCCACTTCAATGCTACCAAGT
>CAZCAL010000297.1:5969-6183 GCA_964496625.1 uncultured Verrucomicrobiaceae bacterium
GATGGAATCCAGGAACCACATCACAAACACTGTGAGCAAAAATGCCGGACAGACCCAGCGCATGATGAACCGAAACCCATTGGGCACACGGATCGCTGCGCCTTGATTGAGTTCCGCGAAGCCTTTGTCAATGCCCCAGATCCAGCCGAAGATGATGATTTGGATCGTGGCCAGCACAAAGATCAGAAAGGTGCCCACCCAGAAATCGATGGTG
>CAZCAL010000298.1:0-6171 GCA_964496625.1 uncultured Verrucomicrobiaceae bacterium
TGGGGGAGCTGGTTCACCTCCGCCAAATGCAGGGTGCCGCCGTTGACGCGGGAAAAGATGCCGCCTTGCTGGCTGCTGCCATGGCCAAAAAGCTCTGCCTCCAGCACGTCCTCGGGCATGGCGCTGCATTGCAGCTCTTTGTAGGGGGCTGCGCTCCGTCGGCTGGCCTCGTGAAGAGCGCGGGCGACCATGTGCTTGCCGACGCCGAACTCACCTTCGATCAAGACGGGGCTGTCATTGTTCGCAACACGGCGCACCATCTCAAAAATGCGCTGGATGGCGTCGCTATGACCGATCAATTTTGAGGAAGACGCGCTGCGAATGCTCGTCAGAGTTGCGGAATTGCTGACTGGAGCGCCGGTTTTGCTGGCCAGTGCTTGATTGACGGTTTTGATCAGGTCGCCGAGGTCAAACGGCTTCGTCAGGTAGTCAAAAGCCCCGAGGCGCATGGCCTCCACCGCGGTCTCCACACTGCCATGGCCGGTGACCATGATGACTGCGGTGGTGGGGAATTCCTCGCCAAATGTCTTCACCAAATCCAGGCCATTCACGTCGCCGATGCGAAGATCAACAATAACCAAATCTGGAGCCTGACTCCGAACGGCAGCGAGGCCTTCTGCACCCGTTTGGAAGCCGAAAACGGTATGTCCAGCGGCACGGCAGAGCTTGCTCATTAGCTCCAGGATTGCTGCTTCGTCGTCTATGATTACCAGTTTAGCCATAATGTCATTCTAGGTTGAGAGGCAAATTTGATTATTAAATAAGCTAAATGAAAAGGCTCGCAGCGTCAAACGGGAAACTTCTCCCTACTGCGAGCCTTTTGTAGCTTTTTTGAATTTAGCGTCTAATCGAGAGGTATTTTGATAAAAACCAGATGTTGAATCGCCTGGAAATTCGTCTTTGCGACGCAAACTACCTTTATTATGGAAGTTTCAAGTATTCCCGCGCGATCTCCCAGGCGCGGCGATAGTCGTCCTGGAGGGCGTAAAGGTCCGCCAGTTCCAGTTTCAGATACTCCGGTGCATTGGGCATGCCGAGCGTCTTCTCCAGGGTGCGGCGGGCCTCCACGTAACGTTGGGTGGCGCGTTGGGCGAAGAATAGATCGATTTGGCGGACCGGATCGGTGGGATTGAAGAGGGCGGTGCGTTCCAGGGCCTCCACATCCACGGTCGGTGAGACGGCAGGAAGTTGGGGGCGGACAGCGAATTTGGCAATCACCGCCCAGGCTTCTTTAAAGCGGGAACGGCTGGCGTATTCTGCGGCGAGGAGTTGCCAGGCGTCCTTCTGCCAAGCGGAGTTTTGTTCCAATGCGGCTAGGAATTGGTCGCGATCTCCCCGTTGCCACCAGGCCTGAAAAAGGCGTGATCGCTCGATCGGCTCGAGTCCATCCAGCTTGGGTTGCTGAAGGAGGAGGGCGGAAAGCGCTTTTTCCCAGTCAGAGGTCCCCGAAGTCTGCAAGAGAAACGTCACCTTTAGCGATGGTGTCGTCGCCAGATTCCATAATTGATCTTGAAGTGCGCGGTAGGGGGCTGCATAACCCAGCATTTGAGCGTACAATCCGTAGGTTCCGGCAGCGCCATTTGGGTTCCGACGGAGTGCTTCCCGCCATGGAATGATCGCCCTGGGTGGGTCAAACTTTAGCCAGATTTGAGCCTCATCCATGCAGATCGGGACATACCGAGGGTAAAGAGCGCGGGCTCGGGCGAAATCGGCTAGAGCCGCATTCGATGGTCGGCCAAGCCGGAGGAGGATTTGGGCTCTAAGGAAATATGACATCCCTTGCAATGGCGCATACTGGATGGCCTCATTCACGGAGGCGAGGGCCTCTTGATCGTGGGAGCTGTTTGCCTGAGCCGCTGCCTTTTGGCGGAGGATAGCCGCGCTCGAATCACTAGCCAGAATTGGACGGCCAAGTGCGAGTGATGCCCAGTTGACACTGGTGGCCAGGATTGCGAGGCCGGCAAGGCGTGCGCCGAATCGAGAAATCGCGCCAGCTGGGGTGCGGAAATTTCTTTGGTGGACGGCTATGCCTGCGAATAAAAGGGATAGCACCGCGTAGCCGAAATTGTGATTGGGGATATCGACGATGCCGTGCGCAATGCCGAGAAAAAAGCAAAGGCCTGCAGCATTTCGCAATCGGCGATCCTGGCGGCGGCGGCGGGTGTCTTCGGATCCTCCCGTCCAGGGGCCGGTGCCGCCGACAAGCCAAATGACAATCAATCCCGCCGGAATCGCCAACAGTAAGCCACCTTCAGTGAGCATCCACAGCCAGTCACTCTCAGGGTGCAGCATTTGAGAAGTGGTATTGTCGATATTGTTTGTTACCCCAAACACCTCTGCAAAATTTCCCAGACTTATGCCAGTCCATGGATCCTTCGCGATCAAGTCGATGGTTTCCCCGTAGATGAGGAAGCGGGAATCACTCACAATTCCTGAGGGTGTCGCATCAGTCTTTAGTCTGTGTGTCAGAGTGGGGGCATAGAAGAGTAGTAAAGAACCAAGGACCAAACCGACGCTACCAGCGAGCGCGATTTTTTTGAAAAAACCGCGACGCATCCCAGAGGTTACAAGCCACATGCCCAACCCGAGGGCTAAAAGAACCATTCCGGCGCGTGACGTATTGGTGACGATTACGCCAGTGGGAACGAGAATGCTAATGCCAAAAACAAGCCACAGACGCGATCTCTGCCGATAGGCGTCATAGGCGCAGGCCGCACAGAGGACAGCGGTCAGGGCAGCAAGGCTGGAGATAATGTTTCGATTGGGAAACGGTCCGGTGAGTGGGGGCGGGAAGGGGCTCTTTTCTGGCCAGATAGGGATGTTTAGAAGATTCATGCTCTGAGCCAGGGTGAGGCCAGCGATGAACACCCCGCCCAGCGTAATGATTCTAAGAATAGATCGACGATCAGGAGTCTGAAATTCTCGGCCTAGACAAAACCAGAACCATCCCATGCCTGCGGCAAGTAGAATCCATGCCTCAAACGTAGTTCCAGGCTGCGGGGAGACTGTCCCCGCCAGATCAATACCCCAATTTGTTGAAAGCCGAGTGCGCCAAGACGGAGGTGGCCCAAGCCAATTAGCCGGAAAAAATCCGCACAAGGGCACGAGAACGAATACCAACATACAAAACTTTACAAATGTTGGTAGCTGGCGCTGAACAGGTGCGATTACCATCAGTAAACCAATCAGACCAGTCGCAACAGCCTTGCCAAGATGGGAAGTGCCCCCAGCAAGAAATAGCGTGGTGACCGTAGTGATTGCCATTGCAACTGAGATCCAGGAGGCTGTGGCGTTAGGTCCTGCCGTGTCATTGCCAGAAGGATCGTTCTCTTCTTCTCTGGTTTCAAAAACGTCAGTCGCCTTTGATTTCTTGCTCCGCCGGGAATGTCGAGATCTGCGACGGCGCTCCCTTTGGGGAGTACTTTCCTGTGCGACGGTTGCATCCGCCGACGCAGCGCTCGCGAAAGCTGTTGGCTGGACGTGGTGATCCGGTGCTGTTTCAGGATTTTCCATCAAGCGGAAGCGGTTGGCTGGTTGAGGGGCTGATGGGGACAATCTCAAGGCCTGGTATGTCCTGCCACTTAGTGCGGGCTGCATCAAGCGCATTTGTCAATGACTCGACGCGGAGTTGCCACTCCCCATGGTCATCGATGCCTCCTTTTCGGTAGATCCGGCACTTGGCACCGTCCAACAAGAGGATTTGCGCCACCACCCAGCCAGGCTTGGCATCAAGCGATAGACCCAACCTCTGGGTCGTGTGTAGAAGTAGCTTCACAAACGCGTCTGCGGAATCACAAAGATCCACTTCCATTTCAAGTAGCTCGCCATGGTGGGTGACGTATTGCCGGATTCGACGCTGTCGCAGTGCTTCATTGAATTGCGTGCGCAAGTTTCCCCAACTACGGATGTAACCCAAATAGCGCGCAGCCCCCACCGTGACAAGAAAGCACACTGCGCCAGCAACAGGGAGTGCCAAACCCTTGGTGATCAGGACGCTGATACCTGCGATGGAGAGGATCAAGCTCACCACATACAGAGCGACCAGGGCTTGCCCTTTCGAGTATCCTAAAACGATCAGCTTGTGATGCACATGCTCTGCGTCGGCGCGGAAGATAGGCACTCCTCGAATGGCCCGCCGAATGATAGCAAAGGCCGTGTCCAAAATAGGAACCCCGAGGGCAATAATGATGACTAACAGGGCGGCGATAATTGATCCTTTGTTCGAGCTGTTCAGTGAAACCGAAGCTACGAAAAAGCCGATCAAATAGGCACCTCCATCGCCCAGGAAGATCTTCGCTGGGGGGAAATTGAAGATGAGGAAACCCGCCAGTGCCCCAGCCATGACTGTGGCTACGAGCACGACATCCGGGCGCAGTGAGAAGTGGCCGACGAAGGCCAATGTGCCGCAAAGGAACATCCCAAACCCTGCTGCCAAGCCATCCATACCGTCGATCAGGTTGACGATGTTGGGAATGGCAATGAGCCAAAGCAAGGTGATTGGCAGGCCCCACCAACCGAGGTGGAGGGACCCTTCTCCAAAAGGATTCGACAGCATATCGATTGATACCCCGAGTGAGTAGAGAATCAGGGCCGCCCCCACTTGGCCGATTAGCTTGACTCGTGCTCCCAGCGGCTTCAAGTCATCGAGAAAGCCGACGCTGAAGACGATCGCATTGGTGATGATCACGGGTGTCCAGCTTACGGTGAACTCTGGCGACCGAATGGCCAAGGCCACAAAGCCAACGGAAAGCGTCACGAAGATCGGCAATCCTCCAAGGCGGCTAATTGGGCGCTCGTGCTGCTTCCGGAACGTGTCCGGCGCATCCATGCCGATTACCAGCTTACTTTGAAAATGAAGGATCAAATAGGTCCCCATCGCGGCCATTGCCAGAGACCCAAAGAATAGAATAAGAATCGTGTTAAGTTCCCACATAGGGGGCAGGGGAGTGATGAGGGATGATGAGCTTAACTCAGCGTGTCGAGGCTACGGACAGTGCAGCTCCAGCCACGTTAGCCAATGATGGATGCCTTGGCGACGAAGGGTTTCAACTCGTTGTTGAATGAGATTGTATGCCAACATTGGGGACGGGGCTGGAAGGGAACGGAGCCAGTTGACAATCGCACCTGAATCGCCATTCGCGAAGACCCCTGCGTTGCTGTCTGCGGCTTTTAGATCTTTGGCGATCTGCCCGTCCATCGGTCCAATCCAAAGGATAGGACGATCCAATTGCTGCATCAGGGCCAGCTTGGATGGCCAGAGGAGCCCTCGCGTTGCTGGCAATTGGGTGGCCACCAAGGCATCTGCGTCGAGGAGGCTCTTCACCAATTTGTCGTCGTCAGCGTAGCCAGCCCAGTGGCAGTGCTGGAGGCCCATGTCTTCGGCCATGGACATGGCAGCTTCTCTGCATGGACCGCCTCCTTGGAAATGGAGAGACCACGGCAGGCCTTCTTCTTCGATTTGCTTCTGGGCCGTTAGCAGGGTGATGAAGTCGTGCGCACGTCCAAGATTGCCAGAGTAAAGCCAGCGTCGCCGCTCTGTCGGAGAAGCGGGTGTATCACTCGCTGCTTCAACCGCAGGCGGCCAGGGGGGCAGCACCTCGACTTTTTGGCCAGAGACCCGATGAATTTCCTTTGCCATGTCGGCATCCAGTCCCACAAGGAGATCGCAACCCCGGTAGCCGATGCGCATCGCTGTGCCCACGCTCTTCGCGGCGATCCCATCGTTCATGGCCTTGAGCGCAATTGCCACCTGCGGGTAAACATCCATCGCCCAATGCGCTAGACGAGCACGCTTCAGTCGCGCCAAAAGACTCGCCGTGAAGGGCAGTCCTGTCGGATCAGAAAAACAGATGATCCAGTCGCATCGACCAGCGGTGAGGACGTTCCAGCTCAGCTTCAAGTGGGCCGTTGCATCGCGCCAGATTCGGCGAAGACCGCGAACAGTTCCATAGCCCCCGGTCGCTCCAATGCAGGTCACCTCATGCCCCGCCTCCTGCAAGGCCTCCGCTAAATCGCCCAACAGTCGCGCGGTTGGAGGCGTTGCAGGCGGGATGAACTGGTTAATTAGCAGAATTCGCATTGGGAACTACAGTACCCATCCATCTCCGAGGGATGGGTGAAAGAGATGAAAAAGAAAAGGCGCAGTGAGCGCGCGAAGCACTGGGTTGAATG
>CAZCAL010000299.1:0-6171 GCA_964496625.1 uncultured Verrucomicrobiaceae bacterium
GACGCCTGCGGTGTAGGGGTGGCTGCCGTGCTGAATAAAGGAGCCATCGACATACAAGCCATCGCCGGTGGTGGCATAGACGAAGAGGTTGCTGATGGCATCGCGTGCGGCCGCGAGTTTGGCGGCATCCTTGACGACGGCACCCCGTACGGCGACGACGCGGATCTTCCACATGCGATTGGCTCCAGTGAACGTCCCGGTGGTGCCGCCCGGTGCCTGGGTGGTGGCGGAGGGGGTGAATTTTTCCACCGTGCCCATGAAGTTGCTCATCTGGGTGGGACTGAGCTGATCGTAGAGCAGGACGGCTATGTCGGTGAGTTGAATCGGTGATCCAATCTCGAAATCATACCAGTTGTCATAGATGCTCTTGGTGGCGTTGTAGCGATTGGTATGCATCCAATCCAGAGCGCTGAGGAGATCCGCCTGCAGGGTGGCATTGGCCTGGAGCGAGCAGCCTGGAGTGGCATAGGCCAAGGCCATGGCACGGAGGCGGGAGTAATTGGTCGAGATTTGAGAGGAGATGGTGGTGCTGGCAATGTCTGACCACAAATAGGTGCGCGAGGGCGAGACATCCATGCTGGTCCAGTAGCTGTTGGCTTGGCTCGCAATACTGGTGAGGCGGGAGGCGACATTGGGGTCTCCCACGTCGTAGCCTGCTCCGACGATGGTGTCCCGCCACTTCAGGCGCAGGTCATCAAACACGTCCGCTCGGGCGCAGGTGATTGAGGCGATGACGAATAAATTGAAAACGAAGTAACGAAACATCAATGAAACGAGCTCCGATGGTCTCAGAAGAGGGCGACGATGTCGAGCATCAAATCCGGTCGGCCCGATCAGCCGCTAGTTTTTGGGATATGGTTCGTTTTAAAGAGAGATGCTTCGCCCAATGAACAAGAACTTCTTTCCCTGTGCTGGCTCTCGGGCATTGCATGCGCCGACGAGACGAGAATTCATCTATGGAGTTGGGGCATCTTTGGGCAGTGTGGCACTGACTTCACTCCTTGCAGAGGAGGACGCCAAGAGCGCAGGGCCGCTGGCCCCAAAGAATGGCCATCTCCCTGCAAAGGCCAAGAATTGTATCTTCCTCATGATGGAGGGTGGGCCCTCCCACATCGATACGTTTGATCCGAAACCGATGCTGGAAAAGCTCCACCTCAAGGAGTTCACCCGCGAGGGCAAGCAGAAGTCTGCGATGGAAAGCGGCAAGCGCTACTACGTGCGTAGCCCCTTTCAGTTCAAACAGCACGGGCAGAGCGGCGCCTGGATGAGCGAGCCATGGGAACACCTCGGGGGCGTGGCGGATGAGCTGTGCTTCTTCAAAGGTTGCCAGGTGGATAGTGTCAATCACCCCACGGCGATGTATCAGATGAACTGCGGCAATCGCTTCGGCGGCGATCCCGCTGTGGGAGCCTGGGTGAATTATGGCTTGGGCACCTTGAATCAGGATTTGCCGGGATTTGTGGTGCTGCCAGAGATCAGCTATCCGCAAGGAGGCAGCGCCAACTGGAGCAATGGCTATTTGCCGGCGAACTTTCAGGGAACCCCGCTGCGACCCAAGGGCTCCGCGATCCTCGACCTCCAGCCGCCCAGCGGGATCTCGCCGGAGCATCAGCGCGCGAACCTCGACCTCTTGGCAAAACTCAACGAGCAGCACCACGAGCGGCACCTCTGGCACGAGGAATTGAAGGCGCGGATGGATAATTATGAGCTGGCATTCCGCATGCAAATGCACGTGCCCGATGTGATAAACATCGAAGACGAAGACGCGAAGACGAAAGCAATGTATGGCATTGGCAGTGGTCCAGCGGATGCGTTTGGGCGTAAGTGCCTGCTGGCCCGGAAGTTGGTGGAGAAGGGGGTGCGCTTTGTGCAGCTCTACAATGGAACTTGGGACAGTCATGATTACATTGAGCGCGCCCACGGCAATCTGATACGTGGCGTCGATCAGCCCATCGCGGCCTTGATCAAGGATTTAAAGCAACGTGGCCTGCTGGAAAGCACCCTGATTGTGTGGTGTGGCGAGTTTGGGCGCACCCCAGACAATGGTGTGCGCGGCGGAACGGCTTACGGTCGCGATCACAATTCCAAAGCGATGACGATCTGGTTCGCCGGCGGCGGCGTCAGGGCTGGGCAAACGATTGGCAGCACCGACGATCGAGGCATGGAAGCGATCGAGGAGGTCCGCCATGTGCGGGACGTGCACATCACGCTCTTGCGCCTTTTGGGGCTGGATGACAATCGGCTGACGTTCTATCACGCCGGACGCTTTAAGCAGCTCAGCCAATTTGGTGGCAAAGCTATCGATAAGATTATCGCTTGATCTGTTCAGTCCTGGAACCGTAGGACGTATTCGCCAGCCTGATGCATATTCAGGCGGTCGCGTGCCTCAACTTCGAGGTAATCGGTACTGGTGCGGATCCACTCCATGCGACTGACGAGGAGATCCCGCTTCAACGTCAGCTCTTTTTCCTGCTGCTGGAGTTGCTCCAGCTTGTTCCTCATTGTTGTTTGCTCATCGAGGGGATTGCGGAAAATCACGAGCACTAACGGGACCACTAAAAGCAACAAAACAAACTGGCCAGCCCGAAGAATCATTGTTAGCCAGCGATTGCTGCGTTCTTCAGGGGCAGATGCTTGGAGTTCTCGGAAGTCCATAGTTTAGGAGTGTGGCAGGGGGATTAAAGTCCGGCCCTCCGTTGCTGGCGGGCCGGACTGAGATAGCATTACACTTTCATGCGACCGCCAAAGACGGCGTTGTCTCCCAGTTCCTGCTCGATGCGCAGGAGCTGGTTGTACTTCGCGATCCGGTCGGATCGGCTCATGGAGCCGGTCTTGATTTGGCCGCAGTTGGTGGCGACGGCGAGATCCGCAATGGTTGAGTCTTCAGTTTCGCCTGAGCGGTGGCTCATTACAGCCGTATACGCATGGCGATGTGCCAGTTCAACGGCGTCCAGTGTTTCAGTGAGGGAACCGATCTGGTTCACCTTGACCAAGATCGAGTTTGCCACGCCAAGGTCGATACCCTTCTGGAGGAACTGCACGTTGGTGACGAAGAGGTCATCACCGACGAGTTGGGTCTTCGCACCCATTTCCTTTGAGATGACTCCCCAGCCAGCCCAATCGTTTTCGGCACAGCCGTCTTCGATGGAGATGATCGGATACTTCTTCTGGAGGTCGGAGTAATAGGACACAAGTTCAGCAGCGCTCAGTTCACGCTTGTCGCTCTTCTTGAAGACATACTTGCCCTTTTTGGCATCAAAGAATTCAGAGGAGGCAACGTCCAGAGCAATGAAGATGTCTTCGCCGAGTTTGTAGCCTGCTTTATCAACGGCCTGGGCGATGACTTCGAGGGCATCGTCTGCGGATTTTAGTGTCGGGGCAAAGCCGCCTTCGGCACCCACAGCAGTGCTGAGGCCACGATCATGAAGGATCTTCTTCAGCGCATGAAAAACTTCAGCGCCATAACGCAGAGCTTCGGAGAAGCTGGGTGCGCCCTTTGGCATGATCATGAATTCTTGGAAGTCGATGGGCGCATCGGAGTGCGCGCCGCCGTTGATGATGTTCATCATCGGCACTGGCAGCACTTTGGCATTTGGGCCGCCAATGTACTTATAAAGAGGTAGGCCAAACTGAGTCGCTGCGGCCTTAGCTGCTGCGAGGGATGCGCCAAGGATAGCATTTGCTCCAAGCTTTGATTTTGTTGGAGTGCCATCGACTTCCAGCATCAAGCGGTCGAGTTCAATCTGGTTGGAAGCGTCTGTCCCGATGATCGCATCAGCGATTTCATTGTTCACGGAATCCACTGCCTTCAACACGCCTTTACCGAGGTAGCGACCTTTGTCTCCGTCACGCAATTCGAGAGCTTCGTGCTCGCCAGTGCTGGCTCCGCTTGGCACAGCCGCGCGCCCGAGAGCGCCACCTTCCAGCATTACATCAACTTCCACTGTTGGGTTGCCGCGCGAGTCGATGACTTCACGCCCGATTACTGCCACGATTTCGAATTCGTCCATGAGGGGGTAATTTTGTTAACTATTGCTAAATAATTGAGGGTTTTCAAGAACTGTCGTCAAAAACAGCCTGATTCTCTCTTGATAGCCTGAATCCAGATGGGCACAACCAGAGAAAATTGAAGCAAAACATTCAAAACTCTTGTTGCATCCAGACGATATGTCGGCATACTCCGCGCTCCCTGTGGTTCTGAACGCGCGAGTGGCGGAATTGGTATACGCGCAAGATTAAGGATCTTGTGCCGCAAGGCTTGGGGGTTCGAGTCCCCCCCCGCGCACCACGAGGAGCCCCTTTTCAAAAGGGGCCTTTTTTTGCCTTGGCAGATCAGTCAGGCACGTTGTGCGATTTTCGAGAGAGGCTGTCCTCCGTAGCTGAATCCGCCAGGATTCAGATGCTCCCGTCCACCAACGGAACTCTGGCGAGATCCGCTACCCGTCGAGCGATTACGCCCTCACTTCGGCTCTTCTTCGCTCTGCCAGCCCTTCATTTTTCGATCCAGAAAAAAGGGCACGATGGGGATGAAGGACGCGATGAAGACCATCGCGATGCGGCTAAACGGCCAGCGGGTGTGGCTAAGGACGTTATTGAGCGCCCAGCAAAAGGCGATGAACAGGAGGCCATGAATCATGCCTACAATCCGCACGGCCATGGGCATGCCCCAAAAGTATTTCAACGGCATCGCGATGCCGAGCAGCACCAGGAAGGACGTCGCCTCAATCAATGAGAGGTGACGCAGCGGGGTGACGGGATTATTCATGCAGGCAAGGTCAACTACTGCGTCTTCGTGCGGCGTTGGAAGCTCTCGATGGCTTCATACTCTGCCAGGCCCAAAGCATCGTAGTGACCAGCCGTCGCACGATTGATGTCGGCCGTGGATTGTTCCAGGCTGGTAAGTGATCCATAGCGCGACAACGCACGCAGTTTGCGATCCATCTGTAGTGGGCTCATTGGTACTGCCATGTCGATTTCATGGGGTTCAAAGGGCTTCTCTTTGCCTCGATATAACCACAATGTGCAGGCGGAGACCCACTCCTCGCCACGCAGATCGCCGAGAGCCTGCTCCAGCAGTTTGTAGCCAATGCCAGCGACACTGGAAGGATCGGCAGCATCACCGGTCGCATAGATTTGGTTGGGTCGCTTGTCCTGAAGCAGCAACTTCAAGGCATCCGCATCGGCTTGGGTGGCTTTGAAGCGGCGGTAACGGCCGTGCTCGTAGTAAGGCAGATTCAAGAACACGATCTGCTGCCTGAGCACGTTCAAGGCATGCGCCGCATCGCGTAATTCTCCACGCAAAATGAGGCCCTTCAACTGGCGGAGCATCGGCGTATCCTCGCCAAATTCGCCTTTTTCATCCAGTTGTCGCAGGGCTTCACGGGCGTAAGTGGTCTGTGTGGTCCAGGCGGCTGGATTGCTAAGGTTTCCTGCCAATTCGGCCAAGGTGCTGGCAAACTTGTAGGCTTCGGAATCAGGCACGCGGAGCGATCCTGAAGTCATCGAAATGACCCAAACGTCATGGCCTTGTTCAACCAGTCGATCGATGGTGCCGCCCATTCCAACAATCGCATCTTGTGGCTCGGGGCTGAAGATGAGTGAGCGCTTGGGATAGGGCTTCGCACGCTCTGGGCGATAGGTGTCTTCCTCCTCAGGCTTGCCACCAGGCCAACCGGTGATGGTGTGCTGGAGTTGATTGAAGATGCGGATATTGAGCTGATAACCTGGACCCTGCTCCGAAAGAAGATCGGAAAGGCCGTGTTCGTTGTAGTCCTCGTCGATGAGCTTTAGCACAGGCCGCTGTGTTTGCAGCGCCTGCCAGACGACAGCGCGCCGAGTTTCGCGCGGAGTCCAGGAAACAGGACCCACGAGCCAAGGAAGCTTGACGCGAGTCAACTCCCGGGCGGCCCCGTTGTCGATGAAGAATCGCGCATCGGGATGATCTTGGAGGAAGGAGGCGGAGATCGCTTCCGTGACGGGGCCTTCGATTGCTTTTGCGGTGATCGCAGCCTTGTTTTCTCCCCAGGCCATTAGCACGAGCTTGCGTGCGCGCAGGATGGTGCCGACTCCCATTGTGATGGCGAAGCGCGGCACGTTCTCTTCTCCTCGGAAATCCGCTGCAGCATCCTGTCGGGTAATTCGATCCAGGGTGATCCGGCGGGTCAGCGATTC
>CAZCAL010000300.1:0-6161 GCA_964496625.1 uncultured Verrucomicrobiaceae bacterium
AAAGATGCCAAAACAGTTTGGCGACAGCCAATGCCCGGTGCGTCGGAGATTTGGGACCAATACACTGTGCTAAAAAAGAAACATGGAGACGACTATGGGAAAATGGAGGCGGCACTTTCTGAATGGTTCGCCTCTTTGCCCGACAAGCATCCGTCAAAGAAGCTAAGCCGATACCGCCGTGTGGACAAATTTGGCCCATGGCGTGACCGAGATATTTCTTGGCCAGGAGGAGGTGGCCCGCGCTATGAGGTGATTCATCCCAAAACCAAGAAACCCTGCAAAGTGCCAGAGGATGGCTGGAGATTTTCCAAGCCTGAGGAAATGCAGCGGCAGATTGACTTGGGATTGGTTGAGTTTCGCGGGGACGACACCGAACCGCCATTTCGCAAGGCGCACATTAAGCCCGTGCCCGATGAGTTGCTAGATGACAGCGATGATACTGAAGAGGACATCGAAAGTGAGGAGGAAATGGCAACTCAGGTAAGGGGCTCATACTTCTATGCCCAGTCCCAGGTTGCTGTGAAATACCTCAAGAAACTCATGGGAGGAAAATTGTTCCCCAACCCCAAAGACCACCGCGAAATTGGTAGGCTCGTTGAATACGTAACCAACGGCGGCAGCGATGACATCATCCTGGACTTTTTCGGTGGGTCAGGAACTACAGCCGAGGCGGTTATTGAGCTAAACCGCGCCAAAGGAACCTCAAAGCAGTATATTCTGGTTCAGTTACCCGAACTGACATCTGACAAAGACCCAGCAAACAAGGCTGGTTTCAAGAAGATCAGTGATCTCACAATAACGCGAATCGGTAATGTAATTGCCCGCGAGCAGAAAGCCGCCGCCGACCTACTGCCGAATGATGAGAAGCGCCAGTTTGCCGACAACCTCGGCTTCAAGGTCTTCAAGCTCGCCAAGTCGAGCTTCCCCCGCGTGGAGTACCAGCCGGACCCGGAGAAGACCGAGGCGGAAAACATCGAGGCCCTGAAGCGTTACATCCGCGAGAAGGAGGCCACCTTCCACTTCCAGTGGGAGCGTGAGACCGTGCTAGACGAGATCCTCCTCAAGAACGGCTTCAAGCTGGACTACACCCTGACGAAGCGCCCCGAGTTCCAGAAGAACGAAGTCTTCTTGGCCAAAGACGCCCACAAGGAAAGCCTCATCTGCCTGGATCAGAAGCTGGAGCCCGAAACCGTGGACCACTTCAAGAAGCACAAGGAGCACTTCTTCATCTGCCTGGAGTTGGCCCTGGACACCACCCGCAAGTGGAACCTCAAACACCACCTCGGCGACAAGCTGAAGGCGTTTTAATCTGCATCCGTCATGTCAAACGAACCCAGTAAGAATGAATCATCGAAGAACGAGCACTCATCGTGGCTTGACCAAACTTGGTTTGCTTTTGTGATGCTGGCCATCATTGCCGCTGTAGTCGTGGCGCTATGGCTAAAGGTGCCTCAACACCTCGGAGAAGGACTCACGGAGCCAACGGATAAGGGAACCTTCGGAGACAGTTTTGGCAGTGTAAACGCTCTGTTCACTGGCCTCGCCTTTGCTGGCCTTGTGTTCAGCATCCTTCTCCAACAACGCCAGATCCGGCTGCAGCGGGCAGACTTTCTGAGCCAGCTCCAAGAAATGAAGGACTCCAGAAGTACCGTCATTGAGCAGAACAAGCTGATGACCGCCCAAAACGTCCTCATGACCGCCCAGACGGCGCTGGGGGTATTGCGACTCGAGCTTCATGCCATGGAACTCGAAGCTCAGGTTGACGAATTGGAAATACGCCGGATGGGGAATCGGCAAGATAGCGTCCCGATAAACCTGTTAGCGGGGATGAGAAGCCGGGTTGATGCGTTGAGGGTCAAAATTCAGCACGCTAAGAAGGTGATCGGCACCACTGACTTTGAAGCAATGTAGGGGATTGAAATACGGTCGGATGGCGCAGATTTTGTGGTATTGCGCTTAGCGTGCATCACCCCCTCAACTTCCCATAAAGCGCAGCAATCGCCTCGGGGTTGCGGCAGGCGATGGCGGCTTTGGCGAGGATGCTGGCGACGTCGAGGCGGGAGATTTTGATGCTGGCGAGAATCTGGGGCCAGGTGGCTTGGCGCATTTTGGTGACGGTCTGGGCACCGAGGAGAAGGGGCAGGGCGGTGGCGTAGCGGAGGCGGCCATCGGCGATCCTTTGCACGTAGGTGAGGCCGGCGTCGAGATGCTCCTGGCAGACCTTGAGCCAGTCTTCCCAGACAGGGCGGAGGGACTCGGGCTTACTCTTTAATGTATCAATCGTTAGCCCTCGCGGAGTCCAGTCTTCCTCTGGCAGGTAGCACCGGCCATCGTCAATGTCTTCGCTGAGATCACGCAGGATATTGATGAGTTGCAGGGCTTTACCCAACCTGATGCCGAGCTGATTCTGAACGATCAAGTCGGTGCTGGGCAGGAATGCGCTGGGCATTTGGGTGGCGCAGATTTGCGTCCAAAATTGACCGACGCATCCCGCGACACGCCAGGTGTAATCGTCCAGTTCATCGCGTGTGCGAAGACTGCGTAAGCCCGCGCTGTCAGGGAATCGCTGAATGTCCAGGATCTGGCCAGCGATGATGTGTTGCAAGACTTCACGGATGGACTGCCGGGGTTTGTCATCAATGGTTCGCAGCCAAGCAAGTCCATCGGAGGTGCGCTCTAGGAGTTGCCGCTCTGCCGTATCCGTTTGGTGTGGGCAGAAGTCACGACGGAGGGATTCGATCAAGGTTGATTCGTCCTTGGGCGCGTTGTCGTGATCGATAGCGCTCTGGTAGCCTGTTAAAAGTTCCAGCCGCTGTTCGGCGGATACTGCGGCGGTATCCGCGATGGTGTCAGCCGTGCGGGCGAGGAGGTAGGCCAGCGAGATGGGCTCCCTCAATGCGGATGGTAGCGCTTTGAGGGTCAGGTAAAAGGAGCGGGAGACGGAGGCGAGCAATTGCCCTCCCAGTTCCTTTTCGTGATGACTCTCGTTGTTTGGTTCCATGCAGTTCGCCATTCAATGCATCGCAGCGGCGCTTGCACAACGACGAATCCTGGCGTTTCTGGCGGTTCATGTCCGCTGATCCTGCCCCGGTGCGCCATCTCTATGCGCACATTCCATTCTGCCATCGCATCTGCCCTTACTGCGGATTCTACAAACATGCGCATGGGGCGACATCGATGTCCGGCTTCGTTTCGGTGATGCTAGGCGAATTGGATCTGCGTTTGGAAAATACACCGTTGCAGCCTCATACGATTTATTTTGGTGGTGGAACTCCGACGGCACTCAGCGAGACGCATTTGGAGACACTGCTGGCCGGGCTAAATGACCGACTGGATTTCTCGGAACTGCGGGAGTTTACGGTGGAGGTGAACCCGCGAACGCTGCCGCAATCAAAGGCGGAGATGATGCGGCGGATGGGTGTCACTCGTGCCAGCCTGGGCGTGCAGGCTTGGGATGTTGAGACGCTGAAGACCTTGGGGAGAGATCACTCGCCCGATGAAGCCCGGGATACTTTTGCCACATTGCGCGCTGCTGGATTTCCAAGCGTGAGCTTGGACTTGATGTTCTCTATTCCCGGTCAATCCACGGAGGCATGGGAGTCATCGCTTATTGAAACCTTGCGCCTGAAGCCCGACCATATTTCCACCTACAACTTGAACTACGAGGAGGACACGGAGTTTATCGAACGATTGAGGCGTGGGCAGTATCGGGAGAGCCAAGATCGTGACGCGACGCACTTCCATTTGGCGGCGAAGATGCTGGGGGAAGCGGGATTTGAGCACTACGAAATCTCCAATCATGCGCTGCCGGGGCATCAATCGATGCACAACGCAGCCTGTTGGTTTGGTGCCGACTATGTGGGGATCGGGCCGAGTGCCTGCGGGACGATTGGGCGGCAACGCTATCAAAATGTGGCGGACACGGAGGCCTACATGAACCAATCAAGGAAGGGGATTCTGCCTGTCGGTAGCGAGGAGGTGCTGAGCGATGAGGAGCGCCGGACAGAGCGTTTTGGCCTGGAGCTACGCACCGCCCGTGGCCTCTCCGTGGGACTGGTGCGTGACGCATCGCTGAAGATGCTGGAGGTGCTTAAAGCAGACGGACTGTTGGTCGTGGAGGAGGGGTTTGTCCGGCTGACCGCGCAGGGGAAAGCGCTGGCGGATTCCATCGCAGTGGCGCTGCTGGAGTAGAGATCAGCTCGAGGTCAATCCGTTGCTGCCAGGTGCCCAATCGGGCTGGCGTGAATCGAGACAATCGCCCAGCCAACCAACCATCTCTGCCACTGTCTCGTGCTTCTTGCGGAGGTGGGAGAGTGTTTGCCAATTGATGGTGGAGCGGGGCGCGGGGATGGAGATTTTTTGCAGGTGCAGGATGTTCTGCACCGCTTCAAATTCCGTCGCTCCCATGGCGCGCAGGTCGGCGGCGGGAGGCAGATCGTCAAGAATGGTCCCTGTGATGCCGAGGCTGGTGATGCCCACCCCATATTGATGTCCGAGATGTCGTAGCGCATCGACTAGCGCTTCGTCGTTCAGTGGATCCGCAATGATCAACTCGCTCTGCAGTGTCCATCGGGTAGAACTGAGTGCCTGGAAGAAATCGGCGGAATAGGTGTCCAGTGAAGTTCCGAGCTTTAGCTGAACGCCGCTGAGCATTACTTCTGGTCCACCTAAATGGCGACGGAGATCTAGCATGGCGATGTCAAAGCGTGGGCCATCTTCGCTGTTGGTATCGAGTTCCCATTCGGCACAAACCAGATCAGGAACCTCCCAGTCGCCCTCAAGTCGAAGGCCTTTTTGATGGCGTCCGTTCAGGACAAAGGGATATCGAGAGCGCAGCAGGCAGAGGCGCTCAAAAATTGCCAGCACTCGCTCAAAACGCAGTCTTTGGAAATCGGCGGGTTGGCCCTGCTCGAAGAAGTCCAGGCGGGATTGACCTGGGGTCGTCCCATTCCGCTTGGAACGCTGATAGTAGCCCTGACCCTGGTCCACCTTGGCAATTGGGGACGAAGGGTCGTAAGAGAGAATGGAGAAATGGTAACGCAGCGTCGCATCGCTATAGTCATCGCCGAGACGCAAGCGTACGAGCCGGATCAGTTCAGTGCCTTTCACCGCTTCCGCAGGATCTGTAGGCAGAAGATCCGGCAGGACTTGCCGAAGCTGTTCACGCAGGTTCATGAGTTCGTTCGCATATTCAGTCGACAATGCGCAGCACTTTTTTGGGCTATCATCGACGGCGCTGAGAATGGCCGATGTTAGGCGGGTTGGTCAAGAGCGATGTGACAACTTTGTATTTGCCAAGGGATGGATAAATCGATGAACGATTCCGTTGCATGATGTGGTGGTTGAGGAGACTTCATCGAAATCTATTTCGTGAACACAGCGTAGTGCTTGGGTTCGCTGGCGCTCATCTGGCCGTTCTAAATTTTCTTTCGATGTTTCGATTCACTTCTTCCTCCATCTCCCTCGTCCGCAGTTCTGTATTGGTTGCGGGGCCGCTGTTTTTGGTAGCAAAAATGACCGCTGCAGAACGGGGCCAGGAAGTTTTTGAGAGTCGCATTAGGCCTCTCATGGTGAAGTATTGTGGCGATTGCCATTCGGATGGAGTCACCAAGGGGGACTACGCCTTTGATGAGTACAAAGATTATTCCGCTCTGCTGGCGGACTTTCGGTCTTGGGATCATTTGCGTCAGCAAGTGGCGACGCATGTGATGCCGCCGGAAAAGAAGGAGAAACCCTCGCTCGCAGAGCGGGATGAAATTGTCTCTTGGATCGAGGATACAATCTTCTGGAGTGATCCTGCGCGTCCTGATCCAGGGCATGTGACGCGCCGTCGTCTGAATCGAGCCGAGTATAACAATACAGTGCGGGATCTGCTTTTTGTGGATAGTCGGCCTGCGGATCAGTTCCCTCCCGATGATTCTGGGTACGGATTCGATAACATTGGTGATGTACTTTCTCTGTCGCCGATCTTGATGGAGAAATATCTGCGTGCTGCGGGTGAAATCTCAGCCGCAGCCATGACGGTGAAGGCTGCGGACAAGGTGAATCTCAACTTGAAGGCCGACTCCTTCTGGAACCACAAGGGGCAATCGTCGGAGGATGCTGGTGTTCGTTGGTTCTTTAGTGACGCGACCGCTGCGAGCAAGTTTTCGGTTCCAGTC
>CAZCAL010000301.1:0-4753 GCA_964496625.1 uncultured Verrucomicrobiaceae bacterium
CTGCCGGACGCCGCGCCCTCTTATCGCGGCGCGTCATTCGCGGCGAACCCATCGGCACTTCGGTATTGTTTAAGGTGTGCTCAATCATAAGCCAAGACTGGCTGCTGTTTGTCTTTGGTTTTAAATTACTCCCTTGAGTCATCCAGCACGTCCGGCGGATCTTCCGCCGCGATAGCGCCATCATCGCGATAGGCGTCTGAAGTCCGTTCCTTCCATTTTTTGTCCTCGAGGACCTTATTGGTAAACCAGACGATACTTTCCCGAATGAAAATAGGCCGGGCAGGATTGCCCTGCCACTGCCGCGCCTCTTCCATCCGATCCCACTCGGTGACCGAAAGCTGCACCTGATCTAGGAGAGCGGGTTGATTTTGAGCGGCGTCGTCAAGCTCCATGAGTCGCGCCACCGAGGCCCTTGCCTTGGCGCTAAAGCCCTGCTTGGAAAAACAATGCGCCAGGCCGCCGGGCGTGATCCCCATTTGTTTCGCCAGCCATTCACGATCCCCTCCATGGCGCTGATCCAACCAGTCTTGGATATGTTCTTTTGTCAATGTGGCGGGGTCAATCATGACGTTATTCTACAATAAAATGATGTTACATCAACTATTTTCTTTGACAATGATGTTTCATCATTTACAATGCAGTAACAGCAACCCCAATTTTCACCATGACTCACGAAGACCTAGCAGTTCAAAACATCCTTCAAGGGCTCTCCCCAGAGGAGCAAAGCAAAGTGCGGTTAGGAGCCCTAACGCTAGGCGTTACGCTCCCTGAGTATTTCGCCATGGCCCTGGTCGCGGGCACAAAAAGAATTCTGGACGCTGCCGCTAAGCGGCAAAGCGCCACCACCCACACGGCACTAATCGCTGGCTAAGATGAATGCTGCTGCCTCCATCTCCGGCCCGTGCCCAACCCTTTGGGAACTCGAAATCGAGGAGTTCCTAGACATGCCCAATGCCAGCTTTTGGGCAATGCGCAGGGCGGAGGGGATGCCGCGCGCGGCGGAGGCTCTGGCCGATCTCGAAATCCAAGGGCTGATCACTCAGGCCCGCCAAATCACCCACCCCACATGGAACACACCCTTGCCCACACGGGAGGCTTCATTTTTTGCCTCCTCGTCCACGTCGTCCTAATCGTCGTGTTCGCCTACGCTACGGCCCCCACCGTCTGGGAGCCAGACCCAGGCCCGCAAAACCTCTCCACCCATCCAGACGCCAAACTTGAACCATGAAAGCTACCACCTCCATCGCTTATCTCCTCAACTTCATCATGAGGGTCATCATCACTGGCTGTCTTGGAATCGTTGTGGCCGCTCACATTAGCGTTGTTCTCACGATCACGCTAGGCCGCACTGGATTTTTATTCGTTTCCAGCATCCTGCTGCTCGCATTGTTTGGGCAGTGGTTGCTCGAGTCCTATCTCGTCCGACTCCAAAAAGACACCGAACAGGAAACGGAGGCCGATAGCGAATAATGAAAGCTACCCTCATCGGCGGGCCGCTGGATGGCCAAACGGTTTGTCTGATTGCAGGCACTGACATCCTCTTTTCTACCCGTTCCCAGGGCTACTACGCCCCAGACGCCAATGGCCAATGGCTTTGGCATTGGTCCAACCCCCACCCCTTTTGCAGTCCTAGCGCCTCTCCGTCGGTTTCGCTTTCGCCGCCGGACAGTCTCTAACGCTAGGGCTGCAATCCTTCCCCCCCCGTCAATCAGTCCAATCCAATCCTAACCCACCCATCCCTCCTATGGCTACCAAACGCACCCAACAAACCCAGACCCTGGAATTCCCCGATGACATCCGGCCCGATGTCCTTCAATCCCCACTCATTCTTGCACTTTGCCGTCTGCGCGGTGGCGACGTGGTGGCCGAGGCCAGTGATGACCTGACTCAGGTTCTCCACGCAGCCGGGAGCACCGGCAAAAAATCCACGCTTACCATTAAGCTGGAAGCCAAGCCCAATGGGCGCGGCAAGGTCATCATCATTGATGACGTGGCGAAGAAACTGCCGAAACCCGATAAGGGCACCACGGCCCTGTATCTCACCGAACGCGGCCAACTCGTGCCCTTCGATCCCGACCAAATGGAAATAGACCTGAAGGTCGTGCCCGTGCCCGATCTCGCCATCAAAAAAGCCTAATCCCCAATCACTACCCCTCAATTTATCCCCTCCAACATCGCATTATGAACGACACCAATACCGAAGCTGACGCTATCGCAAACCTTTCCCCCAGAGCCGAGTATGTGGTTGCTGGCGGTGCCATTCAACCCGTGCTCGTGGTCCCCAACCACAGCAAGCAGTTTGACCTTTCTCACCTGGAGGCCCGCCCCAAACGGGCCAAGATTCACGCCTCCATTATTTCGATCACGCAACTGCACGCCTACATCCTGGCCAACAAAGGGGAACGCCCCGTCGTTTTTGCTGACCGCAACGTCCGCAAGTTTGACGCCTTCATGGACTGGCACAAGGACGGCTCCACGCCCTCATGGTTGGATCATACCGCCTGCCACCAGATGGAACTCTCCAAACAGGCAAACATCTGGATCGCCGCCCAGAAGACCAATTTCACCCAGGATCTCTTTGGCGATTTCCTGGAAGACAACGATGCCGATCTCCAGACCCAGGAGATGCACAACGTCGCCGCCAATTTCCAGGCCATCCGCACGGAAACCTTCCGCAGCAGCCGCCGCAAGGACAATGGCGACTTTGAAATGACACACTCCGCCACAACTGCCAATGGTGGCGATAAAATCATCACGGTGCCACCGGAGTTCCAAATCGCGATCCCACTCTTCTCTGGCGACAAGGAAAAGACGCTGCTCCGCTGTTTGCTCCGCCATCGCGTCGCCGACGGTGCCGTTCGATTCACATTCAAGATTCACCAGCTTGATCGGCTGCTCGATCAGGTCTTTGACGAAACCGTCGCAACGCTACGCGCTACCGAATGCGCCGAGGTCTTCGAGGGCTCGCAAAGCTCGACGCCGATCTCCAAGCTGGTCTAACCCCTTTGGCCGGGCAGGGGTGTTATAGCGGTTCGCAAATAGAGCCGCCGCCCATGCCGCCCGTGGGACTTTCTGACTAGTTATACCTCGACGCGGAAACTGCCCGGCCTTTCAACCTTCCCCTTGTATGTCTGATTTCACGGCCATCGCCAGCGCCCTTGTGGCGCAGACAAAAACGCCCGCCCAACGGCGGACGAATTACACGGCCTTGCACGAGGGAATCGGCACACTCGCCGCCGCTGGCTGGAATGCCCGCGCAATCGCCGCTGAAATCAAGAAACTCCCCGAATGGGAGGAACATAGCCCAACGGCCATCTACACCGCCGTTGCCCGCTACATCCGCACGCACCGCTTCCCCAAATGCTGACCGAACCCTCTAACCTTACCGTCATCGCCGCCGCTGCCGCCATCGTGATGTTATCGCTCGCTGTCGTCATCGCCGCCGCTCGTCGGGTATTCCTCGCAAAAATGGAGGCCCAAAATCTCCGCCGCCTCCTCAATCTTCAGGCCCGAGAAATCCTTATGCTGCGCAGCCAATGCAAACACTAAACCTGCACCTATGCGCCCAGGCCCTGGAAGTGGATCCAGTGCGCCACCACGTCCTCATCGGCTGCCTCGCTCTTATGATCATCTCCATCCTTGGCGCTGCTTTTTTTGACCGATGAACACACCTACACCCAGCCAACTGGAAATTCTCCAGCACGCCCTAGGCCTCGATCAATTCGGACAACCTCCGAAGGGGCGCAAGCCCTGCGACGATGACGACTTCCCCAACTGTTACCGCAACCGCTTTGTCACTGATCCAGAATCCCCCAACGGACAGGAATGCGAGGCCCTGATCCGCCTCGGCTGGATGGCCAAACCTTCCCGGCAACCAAGCTTCATCGGTGGCATGACGAATTACTTTGTGACGCAGGCAGGGTTTGACCTCGTCAAGGCCGCCAGCCCACAGTCGCCTAAATTGAGTCGGAGCAAACAACGTTACCTGGAGTTCCTGGACGTGGCCGATCTGTTCAAAGATTTCCGCGCCTATCTTCGCTACCTCGAACGCGAAAGGAAACGCGCCAGCCTCCAAACACAGTCATGAAATCCAATCTCTCCCACCTCGACCAATACCGCGTTTCGCACCCGACCGCCGGCGATGCTCCCCCAGGCTCCACATGGGGCATGTTTGCCATTCCACACCTCGACCAATGGCAGCGCTCACAGTTTCAGGCGCACTACATCGTTCTTGCCTCAGATGGCAACAATCACCCCGATGGCAGCAAGGGCACGGGGTGGGATCACATCAGCGTGCATTGTCGGTCGATCCGCAAAAACAAGCGCACTCTCCACACCCCGACTTGGGAAGACATGGAGCACATCCGCAGCCTCTTTTTCGACGACGACGAAACCGTGATGCAACTCTCGGTGCCACGGGCCGACCACATCAGCATTCACAACCACGTGCTCCACCTCTGGCGGCCCACTGAATGCGCCGTGCCCGTCCCTCCCCCTTACCTCGTCTGACCCCCTCCCTCAATTCTTATGTCAAATCCAACTACCGCCGACGAGACGCCCGAACAATGGGCGGTGCTCGAACTCATGGGCCACATCAAATATGGGGGCCGCATCATCCTCAATTCGGAACTGCCTAGCCTCATCCGCATTGAGGTGCCACGCCCTGATGGCACCAGCATCACCCAGTTTGTCAATCCGTCCTCAATCTACCGCATCACAATGACAGATAAGGCGCTTGCCACCGCTGCCGCTG
>CAZCAL010000301.1:4763-6150 GCA_964496625.1 uncultured Verrucomicrobiaceae bacterium
GTGTCTGGCAACCCATGGCCGTTCCTACATTGGGAACTCCGCGACCTGATCCAAGGCCCCATCATCGACAATCAACCTCGCCTCAATTTTGACGAGGACGACGAAGAAGATGACGACGACGGCGTGCCACTTTAAACCCCAACCCACCCAATCACCTATCATGCACCACATCTGCTACCACGCCAATTGCGCCGACGGCTTCATGTCCTATGTGATCCTTCGCCATGCTTTAGAGACCGCCGGTTTTGCCTCCTCAGAAATCGCCGCCTACCCCTGCCAATATGGCAAACCGCTGCCAAAGATGGTCGTGAATAAAGGGGATGTCGTGTCATTCGTAGATTTCACGCCCGAGGCAAATCAAGGCGGGGCCGATACACTCCTGGAAATTGCCAAGGTCGCCACACTGCAAATTTGGGACCATCATTCGACCGCCTTTTGGGCTCCTGCTACCCAAGACACACCAGCACGGCCAGGGCCATTGCTGGACGCCGCTGCCTCACTTCGACTGCTAGGCGAGAATCATCACGAAATTCACTACAGTCCAGCGGCCGGCGATGTTAAGCTCCACACCTCCATCGCAAACGATCACTTCTTTGTTTTAAGCCATGACGCCCTTTCAGGCGCGACGATGCTTTGGGAGCATTTGGCGCATTTCAGCCAAATCGATGCCCCTCCCGCTGTGCGCCGAATCGCCTACCGCGATCTTGGTTACGCCTGGACCGAGGCAGAACGAGCGCCGCGTTATTGTGATGATACCCTCTCGTTCCATGCTGGCCTGATGCGAGCAACCCTGCGCACTTATGATGCTTGGTTGCCACTCCTCAATACTGGGAGCGATGCAGCTTATCAATCCGTCCTTTTACGAGGCTGTCGGCTCCGCGATCAAGATGAGAAGATCATCGCGGCGCTGGTCGATCATCACCTGTCAGTCACCATCAACGGCCACAACATCCCCTGTGTTGAGGCCATCGGTGCAGGCTGGATCAGTGATGCGTGCAACGCCCTGCTAAAGGCCTACCCATCCGCCCCCTTTGCCGCCGCCCGCTACGTCTGCCCAGACTCTGGCCACATGATCTACTCCCTGCGCAGCCGACCAGGAGGCACCGACGTGGGAGCCATCGCCAAGCAGTTTGGCGGAGGCGGCCACGCCCAAGCCGCCGGTTTCTCGACCACCCAGGAGCTTTAACCCTTTTCACTTTGACCCCATGCCCACCTACACCCCGGAAAAACAATCTTGGCAGACGAAAGAAGAGAACGCACCGCAACCCATCGTTGCTATCGGCTACGAGAAGGACGGGAAACTCTGGCGCGTGAGTTGGGCAAGCACGGCAAAAACCGAGCTGGATTTTACGCATTGCCTCGATGGCATGACGGAGTTTACCGATGC
>CAZCAL010000302.1:0-1594 GCA_964496625.1 uncultured Verrucomicrobiaceae bacterium
GGGGGACGAGGATCGACGCTGAATCTCTTGCATCCCATTTTGACGGCGGCCAGAGGCGCGTCGCTCCTATGGAAAGCCTACGAGTCGTCTGCACTCCGCCACCCCCTTTCGGAGCGTCAATCGTTGCTCAGCCATGCCAAGGAGAGTGTCCTTTTGAGCTGCCTGCGACCGTGGGCGCCCCCTGCGACTCTTCATCGTCTGCCCACTTACTCGGCGACTGGCAACTGCCTCTCCTTGGGAGGACTTTTCCGCTTTTCGGCTTTTTCCCTCCCCCTTTTGGGGGGCCAGGGACGTAAAATTCTCACAGTTGACACACCCCTATAGAGTGTGCGTTTGATTGGCCCGGAATCTCACCCCCAGAAATCCACCATGCCGAAGGCCCTGATTATTGCAGAAAAACCGAGCGTCGCCGCTGACCTTGCCCGTGCCCTTGCCAAGGCCCCAGGCATGACCCCATTCGAGAAAGGAAAGGACAGTTTCGAAAACGAAACCCACGTCATCTCCTCCGCCGTCGGCCACCTTTTGGAGCTGAAGATGCCGGAGATTAACGGGAAAAAGATCGGGTGGGGCTTTACGCAGTTGCCCATCCTGCCACCCCAGTTTGAGCTTCAGCCGATCGAAAGCTCCGCAGATCGCTTCAAGCTGCTGACGAAATTGATGAAGCGGAAGGACGTGGATCGCCTGATCAATGCCTGCGATGCTGGCCGCGAAGGGGAATTGATCTTCCGCTACCTGCAAGAGGCTGCTGGTGTGAACAAACCCGTCCAGCGCCTGTGGATGCAATCGATGACTCAGGGGGCCATCCTGGATGCCTTTAAGCATTTACGCTCTGACGCCGATATGCAGCCCCTGGCCGCTGCCGCCAAGTGCCGCTCTGAGTCCGACTGGCTGGTCGGCATCAATGGCACCCGCGCGCTGACGGCGCTGAATTCCCGCCATGGCGGCTTCCGCCTGACGCCAGTCGGCCGTGTGCAGACGCCGACGCTCTCCATCCTGGCGAAGCGCGAGCTTGAAATCCAGGCTTTCGAGCCACGCACCTATTATGAAGTGATCGGCCTTTTTGGCGTGACGGCTGGCCGCTACAATGCGCGATGGATCGATGAATCCTTCAAGAAGGACGAGACCGACGAGCACAAAAAGGCGGAGCGCATCTGGGACCCCGCAAAGGCGCAAGCCATCGTGGACCGTTGCGTCGGCAAACCGGGCACGGTGGAGCAGGTGACGAAGCCAGCCCGTCAAGTGGCCCCGCTGCTCTACGACCTGACAAGCCTCCAGCGCGAGGCCAGCAACCGCTTTGGATTCTCCGCCCGGCGCACCCTCCAGATCGCCCAGGCGCTCTATGAGAAGTTCAAGGTATTGACCTATCCTCGTACGGACTCCCGCTACCTGCCGGAGGATTACATCGGCACGGTCATCGGCACGATGCAGGGATTTGCAGGGCACAAATCGAAGAACGATGCGCTGCCAGCAGACCTGATCCCCCATGCTGGCACCGTCATGAAAAACCAGTGGGTGAAGCCAAACCGGCGGATCTTTGATAACTCCAAGGTCAGCGACCACTTTGCCATCATCCCAACCGGGCTGATCCCGCCCA
>CAZCAL010000302.1:1604-6113 GCA_964496625.1 uncultured Verrucomicrobiaceae bacterium
TCATCGCGGTGTTCTTCCCTGCTGCGGAATTTGAGGTTACGACCCGGATCACCCGTGTCGGCAGCGATGCCTTCAAGGCTGAAGGTAAAGTGCTGCGCGAACCAGGTTGGCTGGCTGTTTATGGCAAAAAGGCGGCTGAAGAGGCTGCCGCAGGCGATGACACCAAAGAGGGCGGCGCTGCAGCCAAGCTCCTCGTCGTCGCAGAACACGGGGATACGGCTAATACGCTGGACGTTGAGTCGAAGGAACAGCAGACCAAACCCCCTGCCCGCTTCACTGAGGCGACCCTGCTGGGCACGATGGAAAACGCCGGGAAATTGATCGAGGACGAAGAGCTGGCGGAAGCGATGAGCGACCGTGGGCTCGGCACGCCTGCGACTCGCGCCGCGATCATCGAAGGCCTGATCTTTGATAAATACATTGAGCGCATCGAGCGCAACATCCACGTCACCGCCAAGGGATTAGCCCTGATCGACCAGATCTCCCAGATCGGGATCGAGGCGCTCAGCTCCCCGGAAATGACGGGTCAGTGGGAGCATAAGCTCCGTCAAATGGAGCAGAACGAGCTGGATCGCAGCACCTTCATGCGGGACATCCGTGCGCTGACGAATCAGGTGGTGGACAAAACCAAGGCCTACGCGAAGGAGGCGAAGGAGCGGGTGTTCCCAGATTTCCTCGCCAGATGCTCCGTCTGCGGCGGCACCGCCTTCAAGCAGACCGATGATTTTTACGCCTGCAAAACCACGGGCTGCAAGGTCCGCGTTTACAAGGCAATCGCCAATCGTCCGCTGTCTGAGGATGAACTCCGCACGCTGCTGGAGACGGGCATGGTGGGACCGCTCGATGGATTCCGCAGCAAGAAGGGCAAGGACTTCAGCGCCGCGCTGAAGATCGGCGAAGACCAGAAGGTGACCTTTGTATTCCCCGAAGGCAATGCGGACCCGGACAGCTTCAACTGGGACGAATGCCCAGTGCTCTGCGCCTGCCCTGTCTGCGCCAAGAAAGGGGTGAAATCCAACATCCACGACACTCCAGACGGCTATCTGTGCCACACTGCCGCCGCCGATAAGGGCGCGTGCAATGCCCGCCTGCCGAAGGAACTGTGCAAAAAGGAAATCACCACGGAGAACGCCCTGAAGTTCTTTACCGAAGGGAAGACCAATCTCATCGAAGGCATGATCTCCAAACGCGGTCGCCCCTTCAAAGCCTTCCTCGCCTGCCATCCCGGTGAAAAGCGCCTGCTGAGCTGGGAATTCCCACCGCGTGAGGCTAAGCCGAAGGCGGCGAAGAAAGCGGCACGGGAGGAGTAGTCAGACATTCGTAATTTGTGATCCGTTGGCTGGGGGAACGCTTGTTTGCTCGGCCAATTTGATCCTTTATTTGCACCCCAATCCCCTAGATCCCCCGCCGCTTGACTCTCTCCCCCAAATTCTGGGAAACCCTACCTCTCCACAAAGGTGTCCGCATCCTCAACCGGGATGCTCGGGGCCTTGCCGCCCTGGAGAAACCCGTCGGCACACTGTCGCATCCCAATAAACCTGGGGAAGAACCGCGCTCTCTGCTGACCTGCCCCTATGACGAAAAGCGGGAGTGCTTTAGCTGGCCACGCGAGACGGCCCCAGATGGCAGCGTCATTCGCGAAGCAGGCGAACTCTTTTTGATGAACCGTCTCGACTCTGCGACGTCGGGCGTGCTGCTGGTGGTCTCAGACGAGGAACTGGCCAAGGTGATCCGCAGCCAGTTTGCCAAGCGTGGTGTCTCCAAGACCTATGCGGCGATGGTCTTTGGAGTGCCCCGCACCCGTCGGGATGTCTGGGAAGATCGGCTATCCGTCAAAAAGAAGGGCGGGCAAATCCGCGGGAATACCCACGGACACATCGAATCAAAGAGCGAGATGCGCCATCTGGGCACCCGCGCCGGGCAGCCAGCGGTGAGCCTCATCGAGCTGCAACCCAGCACCGGACGCAGTCACCAGCTGCGCCTGCATTGCCAACGCCACGCCCTGCCTATCGTCGGCGATGCGACCTATGGGGACTTTCCCCGCAACAAGGCCTACGCCAAGGCCACCGGCGTGAAGCGGCTGCTGCTGCACTCCTTCCACACCAGCGTGAACTACACCTGGGATGGCCGCACCTATGAGTTCGAGGCCACCAGCCCGCTGCCGCCCGAATTCAGCATTGCCTGACCGAACGCAGATTTGCATCTGCGGTGTTTTGCGACACAGTGCGGTTTCTCTTTTCCGCACTCAATTATGTCCAGCAGTCTCGGCGTCCTTTTCCGCATCAGCACCTGGGGTGAATCTCATGGCCCCGGCGTCGGTGTCGTCATCGATGGTTGCCCACCTCGCATCCCCATTTCAGTAGAAGACATCCAGCGCCATCTGGACCGCCGCAGGCCAGGACAGAGCAAGATCGTGACGCCGCGCAAAGAGGCGGACAAAGCGGAGATTCTCTCGGGCATCCAGGACGGGCAAACGCTTGGAACGTCCATCGGTGTCTTTGTCCGCAACGAGGACCAGCGTCCCTCCGCCTATGCAGAGATGGCCGTGGCCTATCGCCCATCCCATGCCGACTACACCTACGACGCGAAGTATGGCCTGCGAGCTGCCTCCGGCGGCGGCCGTGCCTCCGCGCGGGAGACCATTGGCCGCGTCGCCGCAGGTGCGATTGCGGAGAAGGTGCTGCAAAAGGAGATTCCCGGCTACGAATGCATCGCCTACGTGAAATCGATCCGAGATCTGGAGGCAAACGTTGACCCCGCTACGGTGACATTTGACCAGGTGGAATCCAACATCGTCCGCACGGGGGATGCCGCCATGGTGGAGCCCATGATCGAGCTGATCACCCAGATGCGCAGCGAGGGAAATTCCGTCGGCGGTGTCATTGAGTGTGTGATCCGCGGAGTGCCCCCCGGCCTTGGCGAGCCCGTTTTTGACAAGATCGAAGCGGATCTCGCGAAGGCGATGATGAGTCTGCCTGCCACGAAGGGCTTTGAGATTGGATCGGGCTTTGCAGGGGTCAAACTCACCGGAGCCGAACACAACGACGCCTTTTACATGGACAATGGCCGCGTCCGCACTCGCACCAATCGCAGTGGCGGTGTGCAGGGTGGCATCACTAATGGAGAGGACATCGTCTTCCGCGTCGCCTTCAAACCCACCGCGACGATCCTGCAACCGCAGGCGACCGTGAGCGACAAGGGCGAACATACGACCCTGGCTGCCAAAGGTCGCCACGACCCATGCGTCCTGCCGCGTGCGGTGCCGCTGGTGGAGGCCATGGCACATCTCGTCGTCGTAGATCATCTCCTACGGCAGCGCGGGCAGTGTGGTGCGGCGATTTGAGCGTCAAACTGCGGCAGACCGAGAGGTTTCGCCATCTTCCAACACTTCCATTCTCCCCCGGTCTAAGCCTGCATGAACTTCCTGCGTCCCACCTTGACCATTGACGACCAAAGAGGTAAAACTTTCTTTATGTCCCTAAAAATTGGTTCCATCGCACGCCGACTGCTCTTCTTGGGCTTGGCTGCCCTCGCCTTGACCGCTGCATTGCCAGCCTCTGCCCAGGTGGTGATCTATCGTTTCGAGATTGAGACGGACCGAGACTTTAACCGGGATAGCTATGACGGCGGCTACCTGGTGGCCCCATTCAATGGCGGTGCAGCCTCGCTGATTTTCACTTTAGACGGAGCAAAGACTTACACGGAAACGGCGTCCACGGGCAACATGTTCACGGCAGTCACGGACAAAAAAGAGATCCAATGGGTCGTCACTGCCACTGCTGGCGGCACCACGACCACTGACGCTGACGGAAACTCTACCACCACTGGGACCGACACCTATCTTGCCTTTGGCCCTGCTGATTCTTCAGCCTCCTTTCACACGCTCACGGCAGACATCACCAGCTTGATCGCCAAGGAAATGAAGGGCCGCGCCGTCGGTGCTTCCAACGCCGTAAGCACGAATCATCCCGGAAGGATCGGGTCAGCCGCCGTATTGGATTGGCGGCTGAAGTTTGACAAGAACCTGACTAACCGCAGCAATAAGGCGGGACACACAGTGGCGGAAAGCATCCAAGACGTAAAGGATCAACTATTTAAAGACGGATATCTGCCAGAGGGCGTGCTGAACCTCAGTGTCGCGACTGCGTCATTGGCTGGCGGAGGTGTTGGCACTGCCTACAGCCAGTCGCTGGTATCAAGCGGCGGCTCTGGCACGGTGACTTGGGCCATTGTGGGCGGCAGCCTTCCGACCGGGCTAAGCCTGTCTGGCGCAAACATCAGCGGCACGCCAACCACCAGTGGCACCTTTAGCTTCACTGTCCGCGCTACAGACGGCAGCTCCCCGGCACAAACGGCGACGAGAACCTTGTCAATCGTCATCAGCCCGATGAGCATCACCACTAGCTCCGTACCGACGGCGACCAACGGAACGGCCTACACGACCACCCTCGTGGCGGCGAATGGCGTTAGCCCGCTGACGTGGGCTGTGGATACACTTCCATCAGGCCT
>CAZCAL010000303.1:0-1471 GCA_964496625.1 uncultured Verrucomicrobiaceae bacterium
CCGCACGGTCGATGCCAGTAATGCGCTCTCCTTCCTCGACTCCGCGATAGCGTGCGCGCCATCCGCCAAGCACATCGAAGTTTTCCAAAGCGAGACCGACGGGATCAAACTTCGCATGACAGGCGGCGCAGGACTTGGATTTCGTGTGCTGGGCGAGCAAATCACGGATCGTCTTGGCACCGCGAATGTCGGGTTCTACGGCAGGAACTTTAGCCGGAGGCGGTGGAGGTGGCTGGCCGATGAGACGCTCCATCACCCACGCCCCACGCACGACAGGTGACGTATTGGTGCCGTTGGCGCTGACCTTCAAAACAGCCGCCTGGGTCAACAACCCACCGAACGGACTGCCCGCTGGAAGGGCGACCCTGCGCATGGCCGAGCCAGTGAGTGGCGGGAGATGGTAATGCCTAGCCAGACGATCATTAGCGAATACGAAGTCCGTCTTCACGAGAGCACTGGAGGGCAGATTGTCGCGAATCATCGCGGCAAAGAAGGTGCGCGTTTCACGTTCCATGCTTTCCACCAAATACTCGTCAAACCGATACTCTGGGAAGAGCCGGATGTCTGGATCATCGCGACGAACGTGGCGCAGACTGAGCCAGTAGTCGGTGAAGTTCTTCACGAAGCGCTCAAAACCAGTGCCCGCGATCAACCGCAACGTTTCCTCTTTTAACGTTTTGGCATCGCGCAATTGCTTGCTGTCAGCAAGCTTAAGCAGCCGAGCATCAGGTCGTGAGTTGGTCAAAAAGTGCGACAAACGCGAGGCGATAGCGAAGTGATCGTCCGCACGCTCCGGCTCACGAAGATAAATGAAATCGCCAGAGGCGAGGAAGGCTTTGTAGCCCGCGAGCATGGCCTCAATGAAGGTTGCCCCCTTTTCCAACTGCCGCTGAATGAGCGACTCAAACATCTGCAAATCTTCATCCGACACTGGCTCTCTCGCCGCGAGTTTGGCGAAGCGTTTCATCAAACGAATCGCATCCTCATGCGGATTCTTCGGCTTCGGGTTGATACCCAGATCCTCAAACAACACCCGATGCGACGGCGGCGGCCAACTCTCCGGCGCAACTGGCCCCTCAACCTCCAGCCATTGCACGGCGACGCCTGGCTGCCCGCCCTCAGGAAAGGGAGGATAACGATAGGTGGGTGCGGAACCATTGGGATTCATCGCCAGCGGCATCGGCAGTCCAAGCAGACTGTATTCAAAGGACTCACCGACTCGTAGCCGAAGCGTCGTTTCAAAGACTTGCGCCTTCGGCTGGATCTCCATGATCCCGCCATCGGCGCGAACTTCATTGATAATGTCCACGCCAGCAGGCTTGCGAGTGCGAAAGGTCATAGGAACCGGCTGCATGGCGGAGGTCAAAACGAAACCTTTCTGTTGTAGCACAGCACGCGCTGAGAATCGCACCCGGTAGTGCCCAGGATGTTTGGCTACGAACCCCTTTGGAATTCCAAGGTAGGGCCAACT
>CAZCAL010000303.1:1481-1940 GCA_964496625.1 uncultured Verrucomicrobiaceae bacterium
GCTCGATCGTCTCATCGGCGGCACCGTCCTTGACGGCTGGATCCTTCTTTCCGTCGTAGTCGATTGCCTTATTGTCACGTGCAAAAAACATCGCCTCGCGATTGCCAAAGGTGCTGGTGCCGGGGAACAAATCGGTGCCGACCATCCGGCGCCTAACAACGGGCGGTGGCTGCGCTTCAGTCACGATGGCCGCCCGTAGCGCCGCGTCAGCCGCGTCCAGATACGCCGTCAACTGCACACGAGACATATCCAGCATGTCGCTCGTTTTGTTGAAGCGATGACCCTCGCGGTCCTCGGGCAAGATGTCGCGAATGTCGAGATCAGGAAGACGCAAAACGTCACGGAGATTTTGCTCATACTCATCACGATTCAGCCGCCGCAGCGGTCCTCGTCCATTGGCTAGCACTTCAGCGTGATCAACATCATCGATCGACGTGCCAAGCGAGTCCACCACTACCG
>CAZCAL010000303.1:1950-3495 GCA_964496625.1 uncultured Verrucomicrobiaceae bacterium
GACACTCAATGCACGACTTCTCGATGAGTGAAGCCAGCGCATCCGGCATCGCTGCGTGGGCAGTCCCCCCCGCAAACACAATGGCGAAAATCTTGAAGGCAGTATTGGGTTTCATTGAAGAGAAGGCTGCTGGCTCAATCAGGAACTCTGCAATACTTATGCCCCACTATTCCAGCAACCCCTGGATATCCAGAATCAGTTCGCCTTAGAATCAATAGGTTGCCCGACCACCGGAAAGATCAAAAACCGCGCCCGTGGTGAATGAGCAGTCCTCAGAACAGAGCCACGCCACTAGCGCAGCGGCCTCCTCTTTCTTGCCAAAGCGTCCCATCGGGATCTTCGAGAGCATGTAGTCAATGTGTGACTGGGTCATCTGCTGGAGAATGTCCGTCGCGATCACCGCTGGTGTCACTGCATTCACACTGACATTTGAGGTGGCAAGTTCTTTGCCGAGCGACTTCGTCAAAGCGATCACCGCCGCCTTGGAGGCGCTGTAGTGGGCAGCGTTTGGGTTCCCCTCTTTGCCAGCAATCGAGGCGATATTCACAATACGTCCATAGCCATTTTTGAGCAAGTGTGGCACGACCGCGTGGCAGCAGTAGAACGGGCCATGAAGATTGACATCCATGACCCGCCGCCAGTCCGCAGGATCAAGCTCCCAGGTCTTGGCATTCCCGCCAGTGATGCCAGCATTGTTCACGAGGATATCAAGTTTACCCATCGCGGCGACGGTCGCCTCCGCCGCAGCGGAAACAGAATCAAAGTCCGCCAGATTGACGGTAGCAGAGTGAACCGTGCCTGCGCTGGAGAGCTCTGATTTGGCTGATTCGAGAGCAGCGCCATCCACATCCCAGAGCGAGACTTTCGCACCGGAGGCCAGCAGACGTTCAGCAATGGCGTAGCCAATACCACGAGCACCGCCAGTAACAATGGCGACGCGATTTTGGAGATCGCTGTGATTCATAAAGGGGGAAGATTAAAGGATTCCGTTGACGACATTATCGAGCGGTTCGCCACGCACAGCAGCCAGTGCAATACGCGCGGAGGTGCTGCGCATTTCGATTTTGCTTTCAACACTACAAAAGGCAGCATGACAGGTAGCGATGAGATTGGGCGTAGCAGCCTCATCATCTGTGCGCAGAGGCTCGTCTTCGATCACGTCGAGTCCCGCCCCAGCGATGCGCCCTTCGCGCAGCGCATCAAGGACGTCGGTCTTTTTGATGATGCCACCGCGCGCAGTGTTGACGACGAATGCGCCGGGTTTAAGCATGGCCAGTTCACGCTCCGCAATAAGATGACGTGTTTCCTCGTTCAGAGGACAATGAAGGGAGAGAACGTCGCTCTGAGAGAGGAGTTCCTCCAGGGTCCGCACTCTCGTGACCGCGACCGCCTTGTCAGCCCCATTTGGCAAATAAGGATCATGGAAGATGACGCGAAAGCCGAGTGCCTTTGCGCGCAATGCGGTTGCGGTGCCAATTCGCCCAAGTCCGACGATGCCAAAGGTGAGTTCCCTCAGGCGACGCAAACGAGGTTCCACTTTAATCA
>CAZCAL010000303.1:3505-6108 GCA_964496625.1 uncultured Verrucomicrobiaceae bacterium
AATCAGCCAGCCCAGACTTTTAGCTTCGGCATCAAGCGGGAAGAGCTGCCGGCACAGCGCCATGGCAAGGGCGATCGCGTGATCGGCGACTTCTTCGGTGCCGTAGTCAGGCACGTTACACACAGCAATGCCACGTTCGCGAGCAGCGACGATGTCCACGCTGTCAAAACCCACACCATTGCGGATGATGGCTCGGCAATTTTTCAAGCGAGCGATGCCGGAAGCAGTCAGTGGCATATTGTGCCAGATAATAATCGCATCGCTATCACAAATCTCGTCAGTCAGGTCCGCATCCGTCTCGCAGAGAAAGCGGCGCAGTTCAGCGTGTTCACCGATGATCTGGCGTTCAATGACGGACTCAGGGTCGCCTTGCGGCGAGGTGGCCCAATCAATGATGGTGATGCGAGGTGGCGGCATGAGAGAAAATGAAAATGTGGGAAGAGTGAGAACGCGCCAATGCTACCGAATCTATTCAAGGTCATCATTGAAACAATTCAGCTGCGACCTGAGACACCGCATTTGCACCCGTCCGAATTGTGCCATAGTCAGGAATGGAATTCGGACTGACGGGAAAATCTGTTTTGGTATTTGGGGCTGCGAATGGCATTGGAAAAGCCATCGCGCAGGGATTCATTGACGAAGGCTGTCAAGTTCGCGGCTTTGATCGAACCCCCTGCCCCGACATCGATTTGACTCAAGGAGACGTCACTGATTACCCCGCCATTCAGAGCTTTGTAAGCCAGTGTACCCGCGTCGATCACGTCGTGTTTTCGGTGGGCATCGGTTCAGGCAAATTTGGATTCCCGTTTTGGAATCTTGACCCAGGTGATTGGGCGCGAGTCCTCGAAGTAAACCTCATTGGAGCAGTGAATGTCGCCCACGCAGTCGCACCCAAGTTGATCGAGGGCGGCGGTGGATCGATCCTGTTTCTTGTATCCGTCGCAGGCCAGATGGGATCACAGACAGATCCCCCTTACAGTGCATCGAAGGCCGCCTTGATCAATTTCACGCAATGCGCGGCGAAGGATCTCGGACCACACAATGTGCGAGTGAACGCTCTCGCTCCAGGGATGGTGAAGACAGAGTTGAATCACTCCATCTGGGCTGCAGGACAGGCAAAGCTTCCCGAATCACAGCGCCAGAGCTTTGATGATTGGGCAGCGGAAAAGATCAAAAAGGTCTCTCACTTGGGTCGTTGGCAGATGCCGGAGGAATATGCCGCCATGGCTACATTTTTGGCCTCAGATCACGCCAAGAATATCACTGGCCAGACGATCAATATCGACGGCGGACAGGTGATGCATTCGTGAGTCACGCCGATTCGTAAAGTCTGAACAAACCCGAGTGGTCAAGATCACCAAAACCCTTCTCGTGCACAAATTTCTCCCATTGAGCGAGCGAGTTATTCAGCGTCGGAGAATCCAGACCCACCGAATCCGCGAGTTGACACATTAGCCGCACGTCTTTGAGTTGAAGCGTTGCTCGCCCGCCGGGGGCAAAGTCGCGGCGCACCATGCGGTCGCCATGCAGATCGAGGATGCGGCTTTCGGCAAAGCCGCCGAGCAAGGCCTTGCGCACGAGGGCGGGATCGACGCCGGAGAGCTCCGCCATGCGAAGCGCTTGGGCGACGGCGTCAATGGTTTGGGCGACGATGAGCTGATTCGCCAGTTTGGTCACCTGGCCACTCCCACTCGCTCCCAGATGGGTGATGTTCTTCCCGACGACATTCAGCAAAGGTAACGCCCGCTGAAAATTCGCCTCGCTACCACCCGCCATGATGGTCAGCGATGCTGCCTCCGCGCCGACCTGACCACCGGAAACGGGCGCATCCACCCAGTTCACTCGCTCTGCGAATCGCTTCGTCTCTGGCACGCCGGTGGTGCCGAAGTCGATGATCAGTGCGTTCTTGTCTAGCCCGTCAATCAGTCCCCCTTCACCAAAGACGACCTTTTCGACCACCTCCGTCATGGTGAGATTGATGCAGATGACACCAGGGCCAATCTCCCTTGCCAGATCCGACAAAGTATCTGCACGCCGCATTCCCAGTGCCACGGCGGCCTCGGCGGGGGCATCGCTGCGGTTCCAAACGACCACCTCCGCACCTGCTTCGTGGAGGTGCCGTGCATTTGCCCGCCCCATATTGCCTAGTCCGACGAATCCGATCTTGTGTCCGGTGAGAGGTTTGTCCATGTTCGACCACTTCACATCAGACCTCCACGCATTGCAATCATCCCCTTCCCCTTTTCGAACTCAATCATGAAAATCATCATCACCGGTGGCGGCGGCTTTTTGGGCTCGCAGCTTTGTCAGAAGATCCTGGATCGCGGCACCCTCTGCGGCAGGCCAGTTGGCGAGATTGTCCTTCTCGATGCCTTCTTTCGGGGTGAAGCAACCGACTCGCGGGTGCGGCAGGTTACGGGTGACATCGGAGACCGAGACACGGTTTTTCAGGCGATTGGCAGCGAAGTCGATGTGATCTTTCATCTAGCCTCCATGGTCAGCGGTGAATGTGAGGAACGTTTCGATGATGCGCTGCGGGTGAACCTGGAGGGTGGGCGAAATGTTTTTGAAGCCGCTCGTGCGGCAAACGGACGCCCTCGTGT
>CAZCAL010000304.1:0-6076 GCA_964496625.1 uncultured Verrucomicrobiaceae bacterium
ATTGGTCGAAGGTATGGCGATCGCCTGCTTCGCTGTTGGCGCAAAGCTGGCCTACATCTACATTCGCGAGGAGTTCCCAGAGGGCGCATTGATTTTGGAAAAGGCGATTGCCGAGGCTCATGCGAAAGGGTTCCTGGGCAAGAACATTCAAGGCACAGGATTTGATTGCGAGATCTTCGTCCACCGTGGTGCGGGTGCCTACATTTGTGGTGAAGAAACGGGATTGATCGAGTCCCTGGAAGGCAAGCGCCCCTATCCCCGCATCAAGCCTCCTTACTTCCCTGCTGCCTTGGGTTTATACATGTGCCCGACGATCGTGAACAACGTGGAATCTCTTTGCCATGTGAAGCACATCATTCAAATGGGCGGAGCGGAATATGCCAAGCTGGGAACCCCAAACAACACGGGAACTCGCATCCTTTGCGTCAGTGGCGATGTTCAGAAGCCCGGCTACTACGAAGTGGAAGTGGGCAAGGTCACCATGGGCGAGGTGATCGACGTCCTCTGCGGTGGGCTGAAGCCTGGCCGCAAGCTGAAGGCCATCATTCCTGGCGGATCCTCCGCCAAGGTTCTTCGTGCCGACGAAATCTTTAAGCTCAAGGACGGGCGGGAGCTTTCGATCACGGACATCCCGATGGATTTTGACACGATGGCCGCTTGCGGTTCGATGGCGGGCTCCGGCGGCGTGATCATCATGGATGACAGCCGCAGCATGAGCTGGGTCATCAACAACCTGAATAACTTCTACGCCCACGAAAGCTGTGGCCAGTGCACTCCCTGCCGCGAAGGAAGTCTCTGGATGAAAAAGATCAGTGATCGCATCGTGGCCGGCAAGGCAAGCCCCGACGATGTCGATACCCTCGAAACAGTCGCCAATCAGATCGAAGGCAAAACGATCTGCGCCTTCGGTGAGGCCTGCTCATGGCCGACGCAGAGCTTCATCAAGAAGTTCCGCGATGAACTAAAGGGCGACTGCAAACCCGAGCTAGCCGGTCGAGTCGTCAACGGTGAAACCACCGTCGCCGCCGCAGGCCTCAGTGCGTAAAGGTCTCAGCTCTCCAGGCTTTAGAACGACCCCGCCGTTGAGGGATGCGGGCGTGGTCGTCGTACCTCGCATTGCCAACATACGAGCTGGTGCGGGTGGCTTGGTATGGAGTGGTTGATGACGTTTTGAAAACCGTTTAGCCGAAGCGCGACGTTCTGGCAAAAGTGGGGATGCTCCGCACTCCTTGAATCCCAGTCTGTGCCGATGAAATGCCCCGAAAGTCGCACCACCCCTCCGGCCAACAAGGAACGGCGCGCCTCCAGCCGCCGTCCCCTCAAAGCGAAGCCAAAAATCCTCCCGTAGGCGTGATCGCCAGATCACGTTCCCAGTCAGCCACCAGATCACACTCACCGCCTCGCCTAACGCGAAAGCAAAGCCCCCAATGTAGGCGTGATCGCCAGATCACGTCGGTCGGCGGCCAGATCACGTTCACCTCCTCGCTTCGCCCTTGATCTAAAAAATATTTTCTATCCCCAAACCCACAGAAATCCCTCATTATCAACGAAAATGTCATCCGCCTAAGCTTGTGGATGAGTTCACGAGCATTTTATTCTTGATGTATACGGTATGTGATTCTGATATTCCACTCTCGGTTCCTGAAATAGTCGCGAGATCAATTCAATCAATGAGGACTTGGCCAATGAATAGCTCTCTTTCCCTCTCTCTCTGGCGTACTCGCGTTGTTAAGCGGGCTTGGTGGCTAAATGGTTTCCTCATTGCATCACTCGCTCTGGGGCCTAGCCACTGGGCTGGCTGCGCATGGAGCGATGCCGATAACGATGGCAACAACGACACCTTTACCGATGCGAATGGCAACGTCTATGCCCTCACGGATCTGGATAACCAAGGGCTCGATCCCGACAACGATGGTGCCTACAATAGCGAAGAGCTTGCCCAGGGATCGGACCCCTTCGATTATGATAGCGACGATGACGGCCTTAATGATGGAGATGAAATCCATTTAGGCATCAATCAGGGGTATGCCTTTTCGCTGACAAACTGGGATAGCGATGGCGACTCCATCAGCGATTACGATGAATACTACGGCTGCGATTGGGTCACCTATCCGGGAGGTCAGTTGCCCAGCTTTGCGAATGCCAGCTACTGGGACTACGACGGGGACGGCATTGCCAATCCCAGTGACCCCTACCCGCAGGATCCAACCAATAACGATAGTGATGGCGATGGCATTGATGACGCGGTAGATCCTGATTCCGGCAGCGCAGAAAACTACAGCTGGAATAACTACAACTCCTGGTGGGGAAATGCCCTCAATGATGACGACGGGGATGCAATCCTGAACTACTGGGATTCTGATCCTTGGAACTCATCCAACGGCAGTAGCGATACGGACGGGGACGGCATCGATAACAGCAGCGATCCCTTTCCTGATGACTATGCGAATGGCTCCTGGGCCAATGGTATCTACTGGTACGGCGATGTCTTCGGCGATGCGGACTCTGATGGAATCTTGAACTATGAGGACAGCGATCCCTATGGTGGGAGTAGTAATGGGGAGTCAAACGGTCCGACCAATGTTGATGGTGACGACTTTGATTCTGATCTCGATCCCAATGACGATGATCCCTACAATACAAGTCCGTCTAACGGGATTGCTTGGTACGGTTTGGCGCTCGAAGACACGGATAACGACGGTATCGCCAACTACTGGGACGAATGGCCAGAGGACCAATTCAATGGGGATGACGATGTCGATGACGACCTGATCCTCAATGGGGATGACCCCTTTCCTTGGGACTCATCCAACTACAGCGCCATCAATGCCACCTCATGGGGTACTACCCTGTTCGATGACGATGACGGCGATTTGACTCTGAATTGGCAAGACCCTTATCCAAATGATGAGTTTGACGGCCTGGAAGACTTTGATGGAGACGGCATCTTCAATGGTGATGATCCGTTTCCCCGTGATTCATCCAATACCAGCCCTTTGAACGGGGTCTGTTGGGGAGGAAGTGTCAATGGAGATGATGACAGCGACGGGACAGTGAATGGCCTCGATGAAAGCCCGTACCCTGTGGGAGACACTGACACCGACGGAGACGGTATCCCTGATTCGAGCGATCCATTTCTCAACGACGGCACCAACTACAGCTGGGTGAACATGATTTCGTGGGGCAGCGACGTGCTCGGAAACGATGACGGTGACGGATACCTCAACTACGAGGATCAGTACCCTGACGATCCTTACAATGGGGACAGCGATATTGACGACGATGGCATCGAAAACAGCACCGATCCCGCCGTCACCGACTCATCAAACTTTAGCAATTACAATTCCGAATCTTGGTATTCAAATGCCCTGGGGGATGAAGATGACGATGGAGTGGTAAACTTTTACGACTACGAACCGCGTGGGGATAGCATCGCCAACTCGGATGGGGATGAATTCCCAGATGTCAGTGACCCAGCTCCACAGGACCCGACCAATTACAGCTCCATCAACTACAACTCCTGGTATGGGAACGCGCTGGGTGATGACGATGGCGACGGGATGGCGAACTTCTATGATGAATCTCCTTGGCCTCCACCTCCGATGGATAGCGATAGTGATGGGCTCACCGACGAGGCGGAAGCCTACTACGGCACCAATATCTATGTCAGTGACACAGACGGGGACAATCTCTCCGACGGAGACGAGGTCAATGTTTATGCATCTGACCCGACCAATCCATACTCGATCAGCGAAGGCCAAGGATACGGACAGGTTTATACTGACGATGAATTGGTCAATCAGGATGATACCGATGGCGATGGTCTGCCAGACCTCATTGAAATTCACTACAACCTCAATCCCTACGACGGAACCGTCAATAATGGCCTCCAAGACCTGGACAACAATGGTGTCAACAATCTCACCCAGCACCTTGCCCTCCACGCGCTGGATGCCGATCTGGACCGTTACGATGCGGATAGTGATGGCATGTCCGATGTGTTTGAGGAGACCTTCCACCTTGCCAAAGGCAACTTCAATGATGCCGTGGAAGACCCTGATGAAGACGGAGTGACGAACTACGAGGAAATGGTCCTCTTGCTTGATCCTCAGCAGTTCGATACCCTGGCCGCCAGAGACACGTCGCTACCCGCACCTGGGCCAATTGGGGATCTGCTGCAACTTATGATCGCAGTCCGTTACAGTGATGAAAATACACTGCCACCGACGGATGATGTGGACGGCAACAGCATCCCCGATTGGGCAGACGCAGTGCTCGCCACTCCCACCGCGCCAGACTACTACCACTTCACCCGCAGCAGTCCCACAGATCTAGATGGGGATGCCCTTCCAGACACCTGGGAGCACCTCTACGGACGATGGAAATACAATCTAAACGGCCTCCAACTCCGCAAGGCAGACGCCGACGAAGACGCGGACAACGACACCCTGACCAACCTTACCGAATTCAATCTCGGCACCAACCCGTTGGCAGGAGATTCTGACGAAAATGAGGTCGGCGATGCAGACGAGGATCTCGATGGTGATGGCCTAACAAACGCCCAGGAGCAAACCCTCGGAACCAACGGCTTAGCCGCAGATTCGGATGGGGATGGTCTCTCAGACTCCTTGGAACTGAGACTGGGCCTTGATCCACTGTCCATGTATTCGGGTGGAGGCGCTCTCGCGGACGGGGCGCGGGATTACGATGGCGATCAAATATCGAATCTAGTCGAGGTTCAAAACGGCTTAAATCCTGCCGTTGGAAACTGGGGGGACTCGGACGACGATGGCACATTAGACGTTGTTGAGGTCACTACGGGTTCCAATCCGCTGGCTTGGGACACGGATGTCGATGGCGCTGGTGACACGGTCGAGATCGAGTCTGAAAACAACCCACTAAGTGCTGCGGGTAACGCAGCGTGGGCAAATTTTGGAATCGCAAACTTCTAAATTGGGCACCCACTACCGCTATGAGGCCACCGTTCCTGGCATCGATAACTATTGTTTCCGCTCTCTGGTGCATTCGCATGAGCGCAGCGACACTTGCTGTGCCTCCTGCTGCCGGAGCTACGTTACCTCCTGAATTGGTGGAAAAGCTCGGTCTGCAAGTGGGGAAACAGACACTGTTGGTCTCGCCTGCTTTTGTTCCCGGTGTGTTCCTCATCAGCAGCGACGGTCACTGTGTAAAGGAATGGCAATCGAAATACTGGTCAGCGGGCGCGGCGCGACTTCTTCAAGACGGATCAGTCCTGCGGGTCGTCGCTGAAATCCCTTATCCAAAAGGTACGAGGACCCAGTTTACGGGTGGCCGCATCGAATGGATTGGTTTGGATGGGGTAATCAAGTGGTCGCACTGGCGGAATTCACCGGAGCAACGGGTGCATCACGACGTGGTCCCAATCAGCAATGGCAACGTTGCCGCACTGACTTGGATCTACCACAAAGCATCGGAGTTCATTAATCGGCCCGACGCACCCGAACGATGGAGGCAAGCAGGGGTGTGGACAGATGGCGTCACAATCTTTCAACCATCTAGTGACGGAGGTGGCCGAGTCATCGCGGGTTGGGATTCCTTTGCACATTGGGGGAACTCAGAGACATTAGAAAAAGGCGTCATCCCCCTCGGGGTTTCAGTATCTGCTGAAGAGATTGAGATAGGTGTCTTTGTTAACTGCACACGCATTGACGCCCAGGGTGACCGCCTATTACTCTTCTCTTCACTGCGGCAGGAAGCCTGGACATTGGAGGTATCTGCAAAACCGTCACCGTCCATTGGCCTGATTGGGGTTGATCGGTTCTCCCCCACACCCGTTCGCAAATGTCTGGGTGTAGGTTTCAATAGCGAAAATGATTCCGTTGCACTATGGGGAATCATTGGCGAAGCCGCAATAACTTCGCTCGCCATTCAACCTCTCCTCGGTGGGGAGGTAGCTGTTTCAACCTGGATACCGCCAGATTTAAAGAATGCTGAAATCGATGGTCTAGATTTAGGGGCATCGCATCATTTTAACGTAAATACATTTGAGCTGTTTGGGAACCCAGGGACTGGTTTCACACAGTTGGGTGGTATTGAT
>CAZCAL010000305.1:0-272 GCA_964496625.1 uncultured Verrucomicrobiaceae bacterium
AAACGGAGGGCGATGTGACCGGACACTTAAAGTTCACCGGCGTGATGGATGACTGGCAAAAACTCAAGGGAGGCGGCGTCGGCATCATCGTCAATGCGAACCTCTACGCGGTGCCAATTCTTGGACCGCTTACACCCCTGCTCGGGGCATTTTTGCCCACTCCTATCAAGGGATACAACGTTGCCAAAGAAGCCAACTGCACCTTCCAAGTCGCCGATGGCTTCATCGTCACCGAAGACTTTGAAGCCCTCACCAGCGCCTTTCGACTGGTC
>CAZCAL010000305.1:282-5253 GCA_964496625.1 uncultured Verrucomicrobiaceae bacterium
CGGCGATCCAAAGTGGACTTCAAGATTGCTTAATCTTGTGGGCAATGATGACGAAAAAATGCGCGTGGCACCCAGTGCAGACATGCTAAAAGAGGCGGACGACATCGCTGGACGAGCCGGAAAACCCTCGGCGGCACCAGTCGGCTCCGCACGCAAGCCGCGCACAAACCCGCTCTTCCGTCCAGGGGGGCGGTGACGCTACGCCGCCATTGGTGCCATTCTTTTTTTGTCACACTTGGGGAGGGGACCGCCTATTCACAGGCATGGAGCAATCCAAAACCCCCAAACCCCAAACCATGAAAAAACCCTCTGAACATCCCCTTATTCTCGACCTTATCGCGTCTCATCTACCCAGCCTCCGCACCCTGCCGTGGCAGGTCGTCGCAGACGCCGTGGATGCCTTTGACAAGTTCGACGTTGATCACGTCGAACACTTACGTGGCAACATCCATCGGCTTATCCGCGGCAACTTCAATGATGATTCCGGCGGCGGCTGCATCTTCCATCTGCTGTCAGAACTCGATGGTCCTGGAGCCTGGATCGACTCGAAAGAATCCCTGACCCGTTACTTCACTGGCGGCTGCGGCGAAGCTTTCCGTCACCGTCCGGAATACCAGCCAGCAAAGTGGCTGGTCCGTGTCTGGGATAAGCAGGAGATCAGCCGTTACGGTAGATGGACGAACCTGACCCGTGAAATGGTGCACGATCTCTGCGAGCTTTCGCTGATGCTCCGCGACGTTCCAGCACCCACGAGTCACATCTCCACACAATGGGAAGCACTCCAGTCCGAGCGAACCCTGCCGGTGGAGTAGGCCGTTTCGGGCGGTGGCCCAATGGTCACCGCCACCACCCAAGGCAGCAACAAAGCTTGCCAGGGTAAGGACCCAAAAATTCGCAGATTCTCCGCTGGTGATCCGCCTCGGCTGCTTCATGGTCCGCGCATGTCCATCGACCTCACCGCTGCGCCTGCCAATGATCCGCTGAGCATCTATCGTTACCGCGATAGCCTGTATGCGGTGGACCTGATCACCGCCGCCCTGAGTCTTGATTTCTTCACTTGGCTGGCGGCAAATCCGTCTTCGCTGGCCGGGATTTGCGCTCACTTTGGTTTCGCAGAACGTCCCGTTGATGTGATGCTGACCTTGTTTGCTGCAAACGGTTGGATCAAACGCTCGAACGATGTGTTCCACGCCGAACCAGTCGCTGTAGAGCACCTCTGCGCAGGCTCAGTTTGGGATCTGCGTCCCTACTACGCGTCATTGCACGACCGCCCCATCGCTCGCGACTACTTGGAGGTGCTGCGTTCTGACAAGCCCGCAGGATGGAGCGGCGACAAGGCGGCCTTTGACTGGCACAAGGCCATGGAGCAAGAAGAGTTTGCGCGTAAATTCACCGCTGCGATGGATTGCCGTGGACTGTATTTGTCCCAGGCTATAGCCAAAAAGTTGGATCTTACCGGACGGAGTTGTCTCCTGGATATCGGCGCAGGTTCAGGGATCTATGGGTGCTCCATTGCTGCCCATCATCCCCACCTCAAAGCCGTCGTGTTTGACCAGGCACCCGTAGATCGCATCGCGGAGAAGCTCATCGCGGAACGTGGTTGTTCCGAACGAGTGAGCGTGGCTACTGGCAACATGTTTGATGGGCTGCCGAGTGGCTGCGATGTGCATCTTTACTCGAATGTACTGCATGACTGGGGGATCGCTGAGGTGGAAAAACTGCTGGCAGTCTCGCACGCGGCCCTTCCTGCCGGTGGTTTGTTGATCATTCACGATGCCTTCATCAACGAGGCCAAGACCGGCCCACTGCATGTCGCGGAGTACTCTTGCCTCCTGATGCACTCTACCCAAGGTAAGTGCTACAACATCGGTGAGTACGCGGCGCTGCTGGATACCGCAGGATTTGAACCCGGCCCCTACGCTGATACTGCGGCGGCTCGCGGCTTCATGACGGCGGTGAAGCGCTGAGACGGATTTCTGCTGGTCTTCGCCATCGGAAGCTGCTTGGATAGGCGCTCATGACCGATTCCAACGCGCAATCCACGTCCCGCTATGCCTGGACCATCGTCGCTCTGCTCTTCCCTGTGGCGGTGCTGAACTACCTGGACCGCCAGATGTTAGCGACGATGAAGGCTTCCATGGTGGATGCCATTCCATCCATCCAAAACAAGGCAGACTGGGGATTGGTGCTTGGCTCCTTCAAATGGGTGTATGCCTGCCTCAGCCCATTCGCTGGTTTTTTGGCAGACCGCTTTAGCCGTCGGCATGTCATCGGCTTCAGCCTACTGTGCTGGTCCGCTGTCACTTGGTGGACAGGTCACGTCACCAGCCTGAATGAACTCATCGCGGCACGCGCTGCGATGGGCATTAGCGAGGCCTTTTACATTCCCGCAGCGTTGGCCTTAATCTCAGACTTCCACACTGGCCCCACTCGCTCCCGTGCCATCGGTCTGCATCAGGCTGGGATCTATATCGGGCTGATTCTGGGCGGCTTTGCCGGGTATGTGGCGGACTCGCCAGACCACGGCTGGCGCTGGGCATTCAGCACCTGTGGGATCATCGGCATCGTGTATGCCTTCCCCCTGCTCGCCCTGCTGCGCAATCCGCCACGGCCGCCGCGCACCAGTGAGTCGAAGAGTGCCCTCGCATCCCTCGGGGAACTACTGACCAATCGGAACTTTCTCCTCCTGGTCGTTTACTTCACGCTGCCCGCCATCGCTGGCTGGGTGGTAAAGGACTGGATGCCGGATATTCTCAAAGAAAAATTCAACCTCGGTCAGGGTCATGCAGGTGTCTCCGCAGTTCTTTGGGTGCAGATCGCCTCACTCATCGGTGCCGTTTTGGGCGGTCTCCTTGCGGATAAGTGGATGGGGCGGACACCGCGCGGGCGCATCTACGTCAGTGCCATTGGCATGATGCTTTTCTTGCCCGCTCTGTTTGGGGTAGGGAATGCATCCGTGCTGACCACTGCCATCATCAGTTTGGTCATCTTCGGCATCGGTTGGGGATTCTTTGATACCAACAACATGCCGATCCTGTGCCAAATCTCTCGCCCAGAGACACGCGCTACCGGCTACGGCATCATGAACCTTGTCAGCATCAGTTGCGGCGGATTTGGCGACCTGGGGTTTGGCTTCCTGCGGGATCGTGGTGTGGAACTGAACGTGATCTTCGGTGCCTTTGCCGGCGTCGCTCTGCTATCCGTGTTCATCGTCCTGATGATCAAGCCGAAGAGCGGCAATGCTGGGGAGCAATCCGGCTAGGGCTGCCGAATCCAGGCAATGATGTCCGCGATGTCCTGCGCTTTTAGCAGGGCTTCGAGACCATCTGGCATCAGGGAGCGATTGCTGCTTTTCCGGTCCGCGATGTCTTTGAGGAGGATAAGCTCAGTGCCTGTGCCAGTTCGGAGGCTGAGATTGTTGGTGTTCTCATCGGTGACTAACCCGGCAAACTCCCGACCATCCTTGAGCTTCACCGTCTGCGTCGTGTAGCGCAATTCCACCGCACGATTCGGATCAAAAATGGCCTCAACGATTTGTTCCGTGGGCTTGGCGGCAACGGTTCCAAGGTCGGGTCCGAGTTCGTTGCCCGCCCCTTTGACCGTATGGCAGGCGATGCAGATCGCTGAATACAGCACCTTCCCCTTCGCCGCGTCTCCCTTCAAGTTCGCAACCCCTGCATACTGCGCCACTACCTTTTGCCGATCTGGATTCTGGTTCGTGACGATAGGCATCGCGGGCGCAGTCGCAGCAGGCTCTGCCTTCGCGCGCGCCAGCCAGGATTTGCGTTCGGCTGGGGTCAAGGTGGGCAGCACTTCCTTTGCCGACGTCAGGGTAGCAATGATCAAAGAAGGCGAGACGTCTGGTTGATTCATCAGGCCTTTGACCAGCACCGTCCGCTCTGGTTCCACCATGTCCCCCGCCGCCAAGGCCAGGACGCGTCGCACCGCAGGATGCTCATCCGCCAACAGTCCGACCAGCTGCGGCGCGAGATCCGCGCGCGCTTTCGCCAGCTCGATGGCCTGGGCACGAAGGTGCGGATGCTTGTCCTTGAGAGCGATTGAGAGGACCTCGTCTTTAAGCTCTGCGAGGCCCTGCAAAGTCCACAGCGCCTGGATTCTGACTTGCGCAGATTGGGCGGCACTCTCCGCAATCTTTCCGATCTCTGCCACCTGCGAGCGATCTCCTTTTTCAAGAATCAAGCGCTGCGCGGTGTCGCGAATCCAACCATTGGGTGACTGCAATGCGGCGACCCAATCCGTGCCAATGCCTTCGTGCAAACTCGCATCCTTTGGCACAATCCGATAAATACGACCCCGATCCTCGCCCGCACGGAGGTTCAGGCCGTGGGCGATTTCAGCCGGGATCCACTCTGGATGTTCGAGCACTAGGCGATACATGTCCACCACATAAAGCGCCCCGTCCGGCCCCGTGCGGGCCATGGTGGGACGCGTCCAGTTGTCCTCGCTGGCGATGAAGTCGCTCTCCGCATCTTCTCCATGTCGATGCGAGGTGATGGGCATCGTCTGATAGTTCAGCACTTGGCGCGTGACGAGGTTGTTCGCTGGTTCGCAGATGAAGAGCACATTCGTCGCCGCGCCGCCAAAGGTCGCATCACGGAACGGCATGGCATTGCAGCCAGAGGTCAAGGTATTGACGGCACTAGCCCAGTTGTAACGCCGCATCGGCGGGCTTACCGGAAAGATGCGCTTGTCATTGTTGATCACCTCCCGTGTGGATCTCACGGCTAGGTCAGGATTGCGCGCCAGATCGCGCAATGGCAGCCAATAGTTCCAGCCGAGGATGCTATTGTTGTTCCCAAACCAGTTCCCCCAATCATCGCGCCAGCGTCCATACTGCGTGCGGCCTGCCTCAATTTCGAAAACACCCGTTATCGGATTGAAGCGAAAATCATTCGTGCCAAGCGCGACCTTCGTTCCCGTCTTCACACAGTCGATATCGCCGCCGCTATC
>CAZCAL010000305.1:5263-6067 GCA_964496625.1 uncultured Verrucomicrobiaceae bacterium
AGGCCCCAGCAAAATCCATTCACCAAGTGCTGCGGATTCCCCGCCGTGAAGCCCGTAAACCAAGTCTCGCGCTTGTCGCAGACGCCATCGCCATCCGTGTCCTCTGCGTAGATGATGTCGGGGATGTTGGCGATGAAGACACCGTTCTTCCAAGGTGCCAAGCCCGTCGGGTGGCGCAGTCCATCCAGGAAAAGAGTGGCCTTGTCATAGACATGATCGCCATCCGTATCCTCCAGGATCTTCACGCGACCCATCTGCAAGTCGGAGACTTTGGCCTGCCCGACGAGACCGTCTTTGGTCTTCTCTCCGGGGGCAAAAGGGTAATCCCCCATCTCCACCACCCACATCCGACCTCGCGCATCCCAATCCACAAACACCGGGTCCTGGACCAGTGGTTCCGCCGCTGCAAGGGTGGCGGTAAAGCCGGGCTTCAGGTGCAATGCCTTCAGAGAATCTGCCGCCGTCTTTGGGGCTGGGCCGGGAACTTTGAGCAGCATGTCAAAGGGCAGCTTCACCTGTCCGACAGAGATCACCTGGTCTGCGACCACCACTTCGGAGCGCTGGCCATCCTCGCGCAGGATCAGCGGTAGACTGTTCGCATCGCCCGCCTTTCCTTCGCGCAGAACCTGCGACCAACCTTCGTCCCACTGCAAGTTTTTGCGCTCGCGCTCCTTCGGCACGAACAGAAAGACTCCGTAGCCTGAAGGATTGGAGACAATGAGGTCCGCAGAACCATCTCCGTTGAGGTCCTGAAAAATCAGCCCACCCCGTGCCGCGATCTCCGGCAGTGGAAGATCAGCACGC
>CAZCAL010000306.1:0-6062 GCA_964496625.1 uncultured Verrucomicrobiaceae bacterium
CGCAAGGTGGTGGCTGTCTCGGTAGCTACGCGTTTGTATGGGGCTGGAAGTATGAGGCTACCGTGACGTGGTTCGGCCTCTTGACCGCAGATGGGCAGACGACTGCCGCAGTGGATGTTTTGGAAGAAAAGTGGTGTGGACGAAGGCCAGGCAATCTCGCCCCGACCATCCAACCATTGAAGGGGGTGCCTGAGCAACGACTGAAGCCGAGAGCGACTTTTTCCGTCATCGCCGAATGCGCTGATCACGAGGGAGATCCTCTGGTTTGGCGCTGGGCTGTATTGCCAGAAAAAAGGAATCACAATGCAGGTGAGCACCCAAAAATGCCGACTTCCATCAATGGCACGATCACTTCCTCGGAAGGGAACCGTGCAAATGTGAGAGCACCGAACAAGGCAGGCGTCTACCGTCTGCACGTTTGGGTCAGTGACGGGCATGGACACGCTGCGACGGCAAACACGCCCTTTGAAGTGGAGCCTCTAGCAGGGGAAAAGTGATCTCGGTCAAGGGATGTGCGTTTCGGTGGTGGAGGCGTGCGGGATGATTGGTTGAAGTTCCTGTGTCGATGAACGAGAAAGAACTCGGGCCGTCCGCCGGTTCTTGTCTCTTCTCGTATGTCTGAAGTCTTTAACTCCAACTATCCCTCCATTGAGCACCTGCGCGAACGCGCTCGGCAGCGTGTTCCTCGTTTTGCTTTTGAATACCTGGAGGGTGGGTGCTTTTCGAATATCAATCTTCAACGCAATACGGATGAGATTCGGCAGGTGCAGTTGCGGCCTTGGTATTTGCGGGACTATCCGGGGTCTGACCTGAAGACGGAACTGTTTGGCACTACCTACGATGCTCCTTTTGGCGTCTCACCCATCGGGCTGCAAGGGCTGATCTGGCCCAAGGCGACCGAAATCCTCGCCAAAGCTGCGCACCAGCACAATCTACCTTTTATCCTCAGCACCGTTGCGACGGCCAGCATCGAGACCGTCGCTGAGATCACCGAAGGGAAGGCGTGGTTTCAACTGTATCATCCCGCTGAAAATTCACTCCGTGACAAACTGTTGGATCGCGCGAGTGACGCCGGATTGCCCGTGCTCGTGATCCTGGCGGACACGCCTACTTTTGCGTATCGCCCGAAGGAAATTCGCAATGGACTGTCCATTCCTCCCCGCATGACATTGCGGAATATTCTCCAAATGATGATGCACCCAACGTGGTCGTTCGGTCAGTTGGGTGCAGGGGCACCAGAATTCAAAACCATGAAGCCTTATCTGCCAAAGGGGCTGAGTATGAAGCACCTCGGACTGTTCATGAACAAGACCTTCTCCGGTCGGCTGAATCCGGCCAAAATCAGCGCCATTCGTGCGCGGTGGAAAGGCAAACTCGTCGTCAAGGGCATCGTCACAGAGGAAGATGCGGAGACCGCGCTCGGACTTGGCGTGGATGGCTTCATTGTGTCCAATCATGGAGGTCGTCAACTTGACGCCGGAGAGTCCACGATCAAACCTCTCACCGAACTCGCGAAGAAATTCGGTCAACGCACGACGGTGATGATCGACAGCGGGTTACGAGCGGGTCCCGATGTTGCGTGCGCCATCGCGAGCGGTGCACGATTCGCCTTCATGGGGCGCTCGTTTATGTATGGTATTGGCGCTCTTGGAAAAGACGGCGGCGATCATACGATGACGATGTTGAAGCGACAGCTCAAGCAGGTGATGGAACAGGTCGGATGCGAGCGGGTGGCAGATCTGCCGAAGCATTTGGTTTGATCGTTGAACGTGGGTGGAGGCACGAGGACGAACGAAAGGCTGATCGGTAAAAACGCAAAAATGGCACGTTCACGTCCATTGGCCATTCGTTCTGCGAGATCCAAAAATCGTCTATCCGAATCCCGGATCATGAAATTCTCCATCGTTGTCATCGCTACCCTCGTCGTTGCTTCGATGGCTGTTGCAGCTGCCGACTTGACGACGCGGCCACCGAATGTCGTTGTTTTGCTGGTCGATGATATGGGCTATGGCGATCCTCATTGCTTCAATGCGGAGTCAAAGATTGCGACGCCGAACATTGATCAATTGGCGGCAGAAGGGATGATGTTTACCAACGCCCATGCGGCGGCTTCGATTTGCGTGCCGAGTCGCTATGGTTTGTTGACGGGGCGGATGCCGTATCGGACTTGGACGTCAGACAACGCTGACCTCAGAAACAGGAAGGGGCGTGAGGTGCTCCACTTTAACCAGCCCCAAATTCAGCATGAACCGGGTCGACTAAATCTTGCCACAATGCTGAAGAAAAAGGGCTACGCTACGGCTGCTGTGGGGAAGTGGCACCAGGGCATGTCTGTCACGGCGCAGGCGGACGGCACGCTGAAGACGACACCGGTGGACTTTGGGTTCGACTATTACTTTGGCTTTGATGCGCCAGAGCAGGGGCCGTATGCGTTCATTGAAAACAACCGCTTTGTTGTCGCGCCGACAGAGTTGATTGAGGATCGTCCTGGTGAAGGCGTGACGAATCCCGAGACGCAAGGAATGCATTGGCGCAAGGGTTTGGCGGCACCAGGCTGGGAGTTCGAGGGCTACCTCAAACCCATTGCAAGCAAAGCCGATGCTTGGCTGGAAAAACAAAACACCAGCCAACCCTTCTTTCTCTACTACGCCATCCCAGCGCCTCATGCCCCATGGGCCACGACGGCCGAGTTCAAAGGCAAAAGCAGCGCCGGGCAATACGGCGACTACGTCATGAACGTGGATGCGATCATTGGGCAAGTCTTGGCCACTTTGAACAGACTGGAACTCAGGGATAACACGCTGGTACTTTTCTCCAGCGACAACGGGCCAGTCTGGTATGCGGCAGACATCGAGAAGTTTTCGCATCGCGCCAGCGGCCCGTGGAAAGGCATGAAGGGCGATCTCACGGATGCTGGGCATCGCATGCCATTCATTGCGAGGTGGCCAGGACAAATCAAAGCGGGAACTACCTGCGATGACCTGATCTGCTTCACTGACGTGATGGCGACTCTCGCCTCCGTCGTGGGTGAAAGTTTGCCCAACGATTCAGGCGAAGACAGCTTCGACATCTCGCCGTTGTTGCGTAGTGAGAAGCCGGGGCAACCGATCCGAACCGGCATGGTGCATGTAAACTACGGTGCTTACACCCTCGCCATTCGGCACGGCGACTGGAAGCTCATCCTGCCGCAGTGGGTTTACGTTGTGAGGGATGGAGCCATCACACCCGATCACATCGTTGCGACCAAGGGCAAAGGGCCGACCGAAAAATTTCAACTCTATCACCTCAGCTCCGATCCTGGCGAAGCGATGAATCTCTTCACCAAGGAGCCAGACAAAGCGAACGAACTCTTTGGTTTACTCAAAGCCGACATCGCAAGCGGCAGGAGCCGACCACGAATCGCCACCGAGCACTGAAACTTCCGCCATTCCCAACCATGATCACCAAAACACTCCTCCTCGTCCTCAGCCTTTCCGCGATTCTGCTGGAGACTCACGCAGCCGATTCCCTCATGCCCTATGCCGGGGATGGTGATGTTCCGCAAAACGTCGTCGATCTCTGGAAGAACGTGGACGCGAGGGCAGATGGACTTGAAACCGAAGTCGTAAAGGAATGGATGGAGGATGGGATCGTCTGCCGCTATGTCATCTTCAAGGTGGGGACGTTCAAAGGGGCTGATTCACGAATCGCCGCCTTCTACACCTTTCCGCAGGGGGCGAAAAAGGGACCTGCCATCGTCTGGGCACACGGTGGTGGGCAGAGGGCTGAACTTGAGCGTGGGAAATATTTTGCGAAGCAGGGTTACGCCATGGTGGATATCAATTGGGGCGGTCGCGAACTGGTAGAAGGCATCAAGCCAAATACCGACTGGGGCAATGTGGACCCGACCCAGGGAAAGCAGTTTTATCCCAAAGCATTTCGACCTGTGAAACAGAATCTGCTCCCTGATGATCACACCATCGACCCCGTGGTGAGTCCGCGAAATGGCAACTGGTTCCTGCTCGCGTATGCCGGACGGCGTGCCATCACGTTTCTTGAGCAGCAGCCGGAAGTTGATCCTGGGAAGATCGGCTTCACTGGTTACTCCATGGGTGGCAATATCACATCTTATGTGGCCATCGACGAGCGGGTGAAAGCTGTGGCTCCAATGGTGGGCGGCACAGGATTTATCACCAGTGAATTCCCTGGCATCCCAGGAAACGCAATGGCTGCGGCTTATCGTGGGCATGTGGAGTTGTTTGCCAACACGATGGAGTCTCAATCCTACTATCCGCAGGTGAAGTGTCCGGTATTGCTCATCACCGCCTCCAATGACTTTCATGGCATCACGGATCGTGCTTACACCTGCATGGATCTGCTGCCGCACCAGGATTGGCGCGTGAGCTTGAATATGCATTTCAATCACAATCTCGGCGCACAGCAGTGGATTCTGCTCAACCAATGGTTCGGCAAGTATCTCAAGGGTGAAGCGATTCACATCCCAAAGACAGCAGAATCGAAGCTAGAGATCGGTGCCGATTCCACTACGGCAACTTTCACCGCAACGCCCGATTCAGAGGATCAGCTCAGCGCGCTCGACATTTACTACAGCTACGATCCGAACCCACAAACCCGGTTCTGGAAGTCTGCCCGCGATGTTCAGCACGTTGGCTCCACCTGGACGGCTACTTTGCCCGTGCATGACGGTCTGCCGTTATTTGTTTTTGCCAACTGCACCTACCCACTCGGTGCGGAGCGTGAGTCGTTCAACGGCAGCACTTCCACCTTCACGATCACGTCGAAGGAGCAGGTGCATTTGCCAAATGAGTGGAAGTTGGAGAAGTTGAATGCGCTCGCCAACAGTGATGAATTTTTGCCGTCGTTCGACCACGGTTGGGGAAGCGCAGGGAACAACGGTGGACTCACCACCTATAAGTTTCGCGATCCTGAAATGAAGCTACCCGGCGCGCACCGTGCGCTGAGCCTGAAGCTTGCAGGGATCACAGAGCGCTACGGTGTGCGGATTCGTATTGAGAAGAATCGATTCCTCACTGGCATCCGCGGTCCTCAAGAGGATTACACTGCCAATTTCCTCACCAAGCCTGGCGATACCGAAGTTGTCTTCAACCTCAGCGACTTCCTTGACGCCGACAAGAAAGCCATGCCTGACTGGACAAATATCACCACGTTGAGTCTGATGCTCATTCATCAAGGACGCCCGATTCCCCTTCAGGGTAGCGATTTGGTAAGATCGCTGGATTGGACTGCTGCGAAGTAGTCCTGCCGTGCATCATCAGTTGGCATCTTGGTAAGAAGAGTTGCATCGGAACTGAATTGTTTCGGTGGGCGATGAAGGCTATTAACCATGCCAGCGTGATAGTTGAAGCCCTGGGTCTTTCTTCCTCGGTGTGCCTCTGGATGAACCGCAGTCGCTGATCGTCTCGAGCACGGAATAGCAGGGAGAAGCAGCGAGCTAAATAGAACACACCCTCCTGCGTCCAACCAACATCCGCTGTCGGAAAAGTCTTGGCACAGCGGGTATAAAAGCTATATTCGAACAGGTTGAAAGAGTTCTATGAATCGGGCTCATGCTACATGCGATCTTCCGAGTTTGGCCATGGTGAGCCGCATGGCATCCAGTTTTCGTATTTCGACACGCCAAGTTCATCCTTTATCGCTCTCTTTCATCCGAGATCGTTGCTTACAATAAGAAATTTCTAGCAGAAACTTCGTCAAACACACCATCGCATGAATCACGGTCGCATACCTCTTTTCCGTTCCCTCGCCAAAGTGCTGAGTCAGGCCCGTCACCTGTCCCGGCGGCAGTTTTTCAAACTCGGTTCTGCGGTCGGCGCGGCATACGTGCTTCCGGGTTGCTCGACGCCCCGAACGAATGCCGGTGCCAGAATTGACGGACCAGTGGCCATTGTGGGGGGAGGCATCGCTGGCCTCACGGCTGCCTACCGGCTGATGAAAGCGGGGGTGGATGTTCATCTTTACGAGGCCTCTAGCCGTGCGGGAGGCCGCATGTGGACGAAGCGCAACTTCAACAACGAGGGCATGTTTTGTGAGCTCGGTGGTGA
>CAZCAL010000307.1:0-4930 GCA_964496625.1 uncultured Verrucomicrobiaceae bacterium
GACCACGTTTCATCCTGCATCGGGTCAAAGATCACGCCGACAAGCGGCTCGTGCGTCACGCGATTCCGCGCGGCGATGGACACGCAGAAGTGCGGGATGCCATAAAAGTAGTTCACCGTGCCGTCGATGGGATCGACGATCCACTCCACTTCGCCCTCGCCGCCCGCATTGCCTTCCTCGCCGAGAATCTTGTGATCAGGGAACTCGGCCAGCAGCATGTCGGTGATCGTCTTCTGGCAGCGCACATCCAGCTCGAGCTTGATGTCGTGCTTTTTCATTTCGTTCACCACGAGGGTGCTACCAAAGTTTTCGCGGATCAGTTGCCCTGCATTCTGGGCGGCTTCGATGGCTGTTGAGAGGAGTTCGTTCACAATTGCGGGGCTGTAGTCGGGGGTTTTGGAGGATTTTCGGGGTCAGGTCGGAGTGTGGCATGATCTCCGATGAATCGGATGATGATGTTCGCAAGCGCCGTTTTTGAGTCACGCGGGAGTGGAAATGTCTCCCCGCCAGGGAGGCAGAGGATGATCTCGTTTTCCAGGCTGTCAAACCCCACGCCAGGGCGGGAGACGTCATTGCCAACGATCAAATCGCATTGCTTTGAGCGTAATTTTTCCTGGGCGTGCTCCACAAGGTTTTGCGTCTCTGCGGCGAATCCTACCAGGTAGCCGCGAAAGCCGAACACGCTGCGCGCAGAGCCAAGGATGTCCTCTGTTCGCTCGCATTCGATGGTAAATCTGTCCGACTGCCCTTTTTTGATCTTATCAGCTGAGGGGACGGTGGGACGAAAGTCCGCTACTGCGGCGGCGAAAATGGCAACCGAGTGGGTGCTGAGGGTGTGATGTACGGCGTCATACATCTGGCGCGCTGTCTCGACGCTCACTAGGCGGATACCGCTCGGGGGCGTTAGATGGACTGGGCCGGAAACCAAGGTTACTTCCCAGCCTGCATCGCGCGCTGCTGCGGCCAGAGCGTAGCCCATGCGGCCTGAGGATCGGTTCGACAGATAGCGGACCGGATCTACAGGCTCCCGCGTGGGGCCGGCGGTGACTAGAAGGCGGGGTTTCACGATTCGGACGGGCAGAGGACGCAATGGGCTGCACTGACAATTTCTTCAATAGGTGCAAGGCGACCGATCCCTTCGTAGCCGCAGGCCAGCAAACCTTCGGCGGGTTCTACGAAGTGGGCACCACGTTCGCGCAGCATCTGGACGTTGTCTTGGGTCGCTGGGTGCTGCCACATCTTTCCGTTCATCGCAGGGGCGATGAGAATGGGTGCGCGAGTTGCAAGCGCGATGGCAGTCAGGGCGTCGTTGGCAAAGCCGTAAGCCATCGCGGCCAAAATATTCGCCGTCGCAGGTGCAATCAAAAGTAAGTCCGCTGTGTCGGCCAGATGTATGTGGCTGGGTTGCCAGCCATTCTTCTCTGCAAAAAGATCGGTAATAACGTGTCTGCGAGAGAGTGTCTGGAGTGTCAGTGGGGTGACAAACTCAAGTGCCTCACTGGTGAGAACGCAAGTAACCTCGTGGCCAGCTTTGGTTAAGAGGCTGGTTAAGTCCGCTGCTTTGTATGCGGCGATCGATCCTGTGACACCCAAAATGATCCTTCCCATGATCCACCAATCAATCCCATTTTTTGGCGGAGGTAAAACGCCAATTCAAGATCTTCCAGGCATCGGGAAACGAAAATGTGGTGGTGATTGAACGATTTGTGCTCTTTCGAATCTGTTGAGACATTTGGGAAATTTTCCAAAACTGAAAAAATGGCTTGAATTTGGAAGTGTTGATCTTTAAAAGAACCGAAATATCTTGACAAATTACGTAAGTCTCTGCCATAATTACTGTTAAATTTTGGGTTAATTGATAACTCTCCCGATTTCCCGAATCCATTCATTTGATGAGCTTTTCGTTTCGCAGCCTCTTCCAACGCGGTTCGTCCACAGATGGGACTGACACTGCAGAGGCTTCGTCGCTCTACTCCACTGTCATAGAGCCTGCACCGGAAGTCATAGCCGCCATGCCTTCACCCCACCCAAATCCATTCGCTCCCAGTGCAGGTTCTCCGCAACCAATGCCGTTCGGCGGACCGCTTTTCAAAACGGTCGCTAATGAGAGTCTGAATGGTGCGCCGGTAGGAGCTGAACACCAGCGGTCACCATTTGCCAGTGCTGCTAGTGGCCCTGTTTTAACAGTTGGGGACATCCTGCCGCAGCTGCCTCCTGAACTCGCGAAGGCTTCATCGCTCGCTCCTGATCATCCGATTTCAATCTCGCCCCAGGTGCTGAATTCTGTCCTCAGTGCGGGTCATGCGGCATTGCCGCTTTTTGAGATTTACCGTGTTTGCCCGGCGATTTTCCAAATGCCGGTATCCCCTGATGACAGCCGCATGGTTCCACTTCCCGCTGCAAAGTTACCGACCATGCTGGCCATGGCTGGGGCACCAGCCGCTAGTCCCATGCCGCAGCCAGCACAGAGCCCGTTTGCAGTTTTGCCTGCAGGGGCTCCTCCAGCGGTCGCTCCAGGAGCATCTCCCTTTGCGAGTGTAATGGACTCAATGAATGCAGGACGTGCGGCGGCAACAAGCTTGCCTCCCCGGCGTCCGCCGGGTGTGCCTCCGGCACTGAGTACGGCTCCAGAGATGATCCCACCGTTGGATCTGGGCGGTGTAGGGTCGATCCAGCCACCGGCTTCGCCATTTACGGCGATGCCTACCCCACCGCCGCTCCCGCAGGGACAGCCTCAGCCACCCTATTTCAGTTTGCCTACAGCTGCTCCAACGATGCCTCAAGCAGAGACGGATCGTGCGCAGGCCCCGACCATTGGCAGTTTACTCTCTCGGGAGACTTCAGCGTCCCCTGCGGGTGGGTCGTCCGCCCCGACTCCGTTTACCGTTTTTTCATCCAATCCGCCACTGCAACCTGCCCCTGAGCCACGGCGACTGGATGCAGATCCTGTCCAGAGCCACGCCTCCGGTGCGGTTCCAACTCCGCCAGGCCCCCCCCCGCAGCCTTTCGCATTTTCTGCGGTAACGCCTGCGGCGCATCCTCAACCGGCTCCATCTGCCTTCGTTCCGCCTCAGCCAGCGCAGCCGATGGCTTCGCCAAGTTTTGGAGCCCCTCCTGCCCAGAACGGCGCGACGATCCCGACTGGTGGTGGGGCAGGTCCCGTGAAAATTCCTCTCGTGAGTGTGCTGCGCAGTCTTGAGGCTAGCCAGCTTGGATTTGAACCCTCGATGGTTCCTTCATGGATTTTGACCTCGGTTCCCGCCTCTGTCGTCGCCGATGTCCGTTCCGGTTCGGCTGACTCAATCGAGGTGGGAATGCTGGTGGAGGGGATAACCGATGTCGGATTCCGGAATGTGCTGAGTGGCGCGAATAAGCAATTTAGAGTCCCCGTGGTTCCCGCGGATTTTGAAGACGGAGGGGCCCCTATCGTTACAGCGCGTGCAGAACCTGCCGCAGCTTCGATCCAGATGCCTCAGGTGCCAGTCTTCCAGGTTCAGTCGCCGGGGCCAACTCCGATTGTCCCGCAGACTCAGGCGGCACCCTTCGTGCCAACAGCCGATCCTGTGCAAGAAAAGCAGCCGCCGGGAATCATTCCGCCAATCAGCAGCAGTACGGCGGCATTTGCCTCTTTGTTGGCGGGCTCTGGAGCACCAACGTTCGAAGCTTCGCCACCCAGCACCCCTGCCGCCGTGGTGCAGCCAGCACCCGGAGCTCGTTTTGATATGCCATTTGGTGGCCCGGCGGCAGCGACTTCGCCTCCGGCGCCTCCCTCGCCGAGTGCCTTTCAGTTTCCGGCGCAACCGGCGGCAACGCCAGCGCCAGAGCCGTCAGCGTTCAAATTCCCCGCTGCCCCAGCGGCTGCGTCGGTGCCAGAGCCGACAGCATTCAAATTCCCTGCTGCCCCAGCGACTGCGTCGGTGCCAGAGCCGACAGCATTCAAATTCCCCGCTGCCCCAGCGGCTGCGTCAGTGCCTGAACCGAGCCCAATGAAGCAGGCTGAGCCCCCCTCAGGAGTGCCTCCGTTAAATGCTTTTTTTGCTGGTGCAGTTGAGCCCAATCCGTCAAGTCCTCCGCCCCAAACGAAAGTCGCAGGTTTCGACCCTTTTGGCACGACGGCAAATTCAGGATGGGGTGCTGCACCAGCGTCGCCACCCCAGTTTGGACAGCCTGATGCGACGCCTGCAAAGGAGGGGCTCTCCAGCTCGGGGTTGTTTGGAGCTTTAGCTCCGACGAACGCTAATTTAGAGGGCGATGAGCCATTCGCAGCCATCTCCATGCCGTCGCTTCCTGAGATTCCTATTCGTTCTGAAACTGTAAAGTCAGGACCGGTGGTCGTTGATGCAGAGGAGGTCACCTCTGCTAAATCGGCATTTTTTTCTGTCCCCTCAACCGAAAAACCAGCAGCCGGAGCACAAGCGCCTGCACCGCCGTCATCGCCCCCGCCGGCTGTGGTGCCCAGTGCATCTGCATTCGCCCAAGAAATTCCGCACATGACTTCAACCGCTCCAGAACTGGCAGGATCACCCGGATGGAGCAGGGCCGCTCCAACCCCACAGCGACAGCAAGCTGCCGCGCCGGGATTGGGGCTGAGTGCCGCCGATACTTCCAATGAGGAGCAGCTTTTACTTCGCGCTCTTTTGGCAACGGACGAAGCACTCACGCCTCAGCGCGTGGTGGAACTCACTGCCGCCCTACCCGGCGTAGCTGCATGCGCCTTCATTCATCAGGACAAAGTCATTGGTCACAGCTCGGGTAAGTCGGGGGAGGCACGGCAGTTCGCGGCGCAGGCGGCGGAGCTCGCCCGCAGCCTCAAGGCCTTGGCTCCGCTGATCGGCATTGATGGTGCTGAGACTTTTACTCTGAATACGGACAATCGTTTGATCACTTTTTGTTTTCCATCCCAAGGCGCGTTGGGGGTGCTACATGACCG
>CAZCAL010000307.1:4940-6056 GCA_964496625.1 uncultured Verrucomicrobiaceae bacterium
CCTTTAAAATCGTGTACTGCGGCACACCGCTCTGTGGGAAGACGACCAATATCCAGCAGATCCATGCACGGCTGGACCCGGCAGGAAGATCTGATCTAGTCTCTCTTTCGACAGCAAGAGACCGAACACTGTTCTTCGATTTCTTGTCTGTGGAGGCTGCCGCCGTGCCTGGCTATCGGACCAGTTTCCATCTCTACACTGTCCCAGGTCAGATCACCTACAATGCCACGTTGCAGCTCGTTTTGCGTCAGGCGGATGGCATTGTTTTTGTGGCAGATAGTCAGCTTGACCGCCAGAGGGACAATCTCCAGGCCTTTCAAAATCTGGATGCAAATTTACGATTGAACGGTTCTTCCATTGATCGACTTCCGGTGGTTCTCCAATACAACAAACGAGATCTTCCAAATGCGGCACCGGTCGAGTACCTTGAGTACCTCCTCAACAACCGCGAGCGTCGGTTTATTAGCTTCGAGGCCGATGCACGCAGCGGCAGAAATGTTTTGGCTACGCTGAATGCTGTATCGCAAGGCGTGCTGGGTCAATTTCAGCAGCGGTTATATCCTGCTTCTGTAGCGGTTGAGCAGTCGGCCGTGGAGCCGGAGATGGCAATCAGCTAACCCTCATATTCAGTTCTTCATGCAAACTCGAAGCCTTCACTGCGATCCCAAGGTTCTGGAACTGCTTGATGAGATTGTGGCCGTCTACGGTGTTGATCAGGTGGCGGTAACCGATGGTGGGGGCGATTTTCTCGCTAACAGGAGTTCAGCAGGTTGCCCCGACGATGCGATGCAAACGCTCTCAGCGGTCCTAGCGGAGGCTGTATTGTCTTCCGCTGCGGCACTGGCCGGGCGTTGCGGTGTCGGGGAGCCTGAGGACATTCATTTGCAGTGCGGAAGTGGCGGACTTTTGCTGCGGCCAATCAACGAGGAGCAACTCCTCATGGTCCGCTACAATCCAGGCACGAGGTCCGGACTTCTGAGATTGGTCGTCAGAAAGACAGCGGCTCAGTTAGCTGCGACCATCGGCCACTTGACACCGGCTGGAGGGGCCGATCCTGCGCTGCCGACGATGCCAATCTCGAAGGGGATCACCTCATTGCGGGATGCCATGAGCGAT
>CAZCAL010000308.1:0-6053 GCA_964496625.1 uncultured Verrucomicrobiaceae bacterium
ATGCAGGCGGCGGACTGAGGTTCAGGATGGCCGTGGTATCCACGATAGCGGCAGCAAAATCACCCGCGATCTCGGCGGAGGCCGCACGGCGGGCCAGCGCCATGGCACGGATGCCCGGCGGCAGTTCCTGGACGTCTGCCAGCAGCTTGTAGTCCTCCGTAGCAGCCGCGTTTTGGCCCACGTTATCCCGCACCGCCGCCCGCATCGCCACGATCTGCCCGATCGCCCTCGTCGGAGCCTCCGGCAGCTCGATCGCGGCAGTCAGCATCTTCAGCGCCTCGCCCTTTTGGTTCTTTTGGAGGTAGATCGTCGCCATCGCCTCGTAGGCCATCGCCTTCAGTTCCACAGGCAGCGCCGCAGAACGGGTCACCACCGCAAAGGCCGCCAGTGCCGCCTCCCAGTCCTGCTGTTTGGCCAGCACGACGCCCAGGCCATACTGCGCATTGCCTTTCTGCGCCTCCGTCGCCTTCGCATCAGCGATCACACTTCGGGATGTCTTCGCCGCCTCATCCAGCGCCCCTTTACCCACCAGATCCGCCGCGTGCCGGATCTGGGCCGTGATCTCCTTCGGGCCAGGGACATCATCTGTAAAATAAGGAGAAATCTCCCGCTCTTCAGCGGAGAGCACCATCGTGGCGGCAAGAAGTAGGGCAATAATTCGGCAGCGCATAACGAATCACAGGGGTTCCGACACTATCGCCCCTGATCCAAAAAGAGCATCCAAAAAAGCCAAGGGGAAGGGGGCCGACTCCCGAAGGAGTTCGTGGCGATGACGTAGCCAAAGATCGTCGTGCCGGGTATCAGACCGAGCACCGGAGTCAAGACGGGACGCCTTCACCGGCCACCCACCGCTGGAAGGGGCGCAGGGCAGTGCTGCAGCCTCCCGCACCCAAATCATAGGCTAAGATTTCGCCGCTCCAGCCCCCCTGCCGCTGTGGTTTCGATGCCGTTGGGGCTGACATCGTGAAGAGCAAGAAAACGGCAATCGCTACCCTTGGGGTGATGGCAAGGCTATCCCACGGAGAGGGATGGGTGCGGTGCTCCTCTCTCCGACAGATGAGCGCGTCTCCACCGGGCCCGCCCTCCACCCGCAGGGTCCGCAAGCCAAAATCTGTCCCAGAGGATTCGCCCCAGCCACTCCTGCCAAATGCCTTTTGAATCCCTCCCACTGCCACCAGCTGCACTGCCCAAAATCTCCCCCCTTTCGCAAAGCACCCAAAGACTCAAGTTCCCGCACTAATCCCATCCATGCCAAGAAATCCCCTCAAACCTTGCCATCACGCGGGCGGTAGGACCATCATGACCTGAGAGGGAAACCAAAAAACACCACGCCATGACTCAAACTCAACGAAACTCCCATCGCCCGACGTTCTTCATTCCATTGATTTTCGGATGCTATGTGCTGACGGCGGTTTCTGCCTGTTCACCCAAGTCTGATTCGCAGCCAACGGTCTGGCGTGGCCTCCTGCCAGAAAACCCATACAAGCTGGCACCAGGCATCGAGCGAGTGGGTAGCCCGGGGGCATTTTCGGCGAGCGTTTTTTTGATTCCCGGTTGGGACGATGATCCCTTCGCTCCAGCCCTCAAGCTACCAACCACGGTCGTGAGCCAGTCCCTGACGGAGATTCATCTCCAAATCGCTGTGACACCCTCCGAACGGCTTGAAAGCAGCGTGGAGTTCGTCCAGCCACTTTCGAATTTGCCAACTCCTGCACGAGTGCGGCCCTCGACCGAAACCGTATTTGACGAGTATGTGTTTAAGCCCCATCAGCCGTGATCCTTGAATGCGGGGACCATCGTTCGCGGCATCGTCCGGGCTGAGAAGCCTCGAAGCGAACGGGTCTGGCAGAGGGTTGAGCAGCAATGGCGACTCGTTTCACCACGAAAAAGGCGGCTGAGTCCACCTCAGCCGCCTTTGTGATATTTTGAAGTGTGGTGCCGTCCTCGGGACGGCTCAGATCAGCCCAGAGGGCTGAACCACATTTTACCCGATGACTTCAGGCCACTCGGTGTGGAAGAATTCGCCTTCGGGCTTGTCGGTGCGCTCGTAGGTGTGGGCACCGAAGAAGTCGCGCTGGGCCTGGAGGAGGTTCGCTGGCAGGCGGGCAGCGCGGTAGCTATCGTAGTAGCCGAGGCTTGCGCTGAACGCGGGGACGGGGATGCCGTTCAGCGTGGCGATGCTGACGACTTCGCGCCAGTTTTGCTGGGTCTGGCTGAGCACGTCCTTGAAGAAGGGATCAAGCATGAGGTTGGCCAGATCTGCGTTGTTGCGATACGCATCCGTGATGCGGTTGAGGAACTTTGCGCGGATGATGCAACCGCCGCGCCAGATCGATGCGATGCCGCCAAGATCGAGATTCCACACTTTCTTTTTCCCCGTCGTCTTGATGAGATCGAGGCCCTGGGCGTAGCTGATGATCTTCGAGGCGTACAGGGCGTCGTGCACTTTCTTCACGAGGTCTGCCTTGTCGATGGTGATATTGACCTCTGGGCCGGTAAGCTCTGTGCTGGCAGCGACGCGTTCTTTCTTCTGGGAGGAAAGGATGCGGGCCTCCACGGCGGCATTGATGGTGCTGATTACAACGGCGTTTTCCGCTGCATTGAGCAGCGTCCATTGGCCGGTGCCCTTTTGCCCGGCCTTATCGACGATGAGCTCGACGATGGATTCTCCGGTGGCGGGGTCCTTTTGTTCGAGGGCTTTGCCGGAGATCTGGATGAGGTAGCTGAGGAGGTCACCTTCGTTCCACTCATTGAAGATGGCGGCCATCTCGTCGGTGGTGAAGCCTGCATGCTTGAAGATGTTGTAGGCCTCGCAGATGAGCTGCATGTCGCCATACTCGATGCCGTTGTGGATCATCTTGACGAAGTGACCCGCGCCGCCAGGACCGATGTGGATGACGCAAGGTTCGCCATCCACTTTCGCAGCAATGCTTTCGAAGATGGGCTTCATGACCTCCCAAGTGCTCTCGGGGCCGCCAGGCATGATAGCTGGGCCTTTGCGGGCACCTTCTTCACCGCCGGAGACGCCGGCACCGATGAAGCGCAGGCCTTTCGCTGCGAGATAAGCATCGCGACGCTCTGTGGTCTGGTAGTAGCTGTTGCCGCCATCGATGATGATGTCGTCCTTTTCCAAGAGGGGGATGAGCTGCTCGATCACAGCGTCAACGGCGTCGCGATCATCGGGCTTAACGGCGGTGGACTTCACCATGATCTGAATCTTCCGTGGCGTGGCCAGGGACTCGACGAACTCCTCGAGCGTGTGGGTGCCGACGAGATTTTTGTCGGCATTTTTGGCGATGAATGCGTCGGTCGTGGAAGAGGTGCGATTAAAAACGCTGACCTGAAAGCCGCGGCTTTCGACGTTCAACACAAGGTTCTGGCCCATTACGGCGAGGCCAATCAGTCCGAAGTCACTTTTTTTGCTCATAGAATATAGGGGCCGGAGACATAGCCCCGTGGGAGGGTTTGGCAACGGAAAATGCCGGGGCTGAATCCCTGGTTGACCGCCCGCTCTGGCGCGGCAGGGTCGATGGTCCTTCACCCATGCGCGTCGCCTCCTACTGCACTACCTTTCTAAAGCCCGAAATGCTGCACATCTACCGTCAGATTACGGGGTTGCGGCGCTGGGAGACGTTTGTGGTGACGAAGGAGCGGCAGTGTGAGGACCTCTACCCGATGCCTGAAGGCGGGATCGAGGTGGTGCCCAAGCTGCGCAGCAACTTCCTGCGTCGCTTCTGGCTGAAATACATCAAGCGCGAGCCGCCTATCGTCTATCGCGGTGAATATGGCCTGCTGGCGAACATTCTGGAGCGTCGCGACTGTGATGTGCTGCACGTTTACTTCGGCCACACGGGGGTGCATCTGCTGCCGTTCTTGAAAAGGTGGCCGAAACCGAGCGTCGTCTCTTTTCACGGCATGGATGTGCAAACCCGCGCCAACGATCCCTCCTACGAGGTGCGGCTGCGCGAACTGCTGCAAACGACGACTCTGGTGCTGGCGAGATCGAGATCCCTGCAAGAGCGGCTGCTGGAGCTGGGCTGCGATGAAAAGCGTCTGCGATTGAATCGCACGGGCATCCCACTGGATCAGTTTCCACGCCTTGATCGAACACCTCCCGCCGAGGGTGGCTGGCACCTGGTGCAGGCCTGTCGATTGATTGAAAAGAAGGGCCTCGATGACGCGCTGCATGCCTTCGCGGACTTCGCCAAGCGTCATCCGGCTGCGAAGTTCACCATTGCGGGAGAGGGACCGCTTTTGGGGGAATTAGAGAAGTTGCGCGATGAGCTAGGCCTGGCAGGCAAGGTTCATTTCGCAGGTTTTCTGAAGGGGCGGGCGCTGTGCGATCTGTATCATCAAGCGCATCTTTTCGTGCATCCCAGCCGCATCACCGCCGATGGTAATCAAGAGGGTATCCCGAATGCGATGCTGGAAGCGATGGCGACCGGACTGCCGGTGGTGGCGACCCTGCATGGCGGGATTCCAGAGGCAGTGCGCGATGGCGTCACCGGGTTGCTGACGCCGGAGAGGGATCGGGATGGGTTGGTGAAATCGCTCTTTGCGCTCACCGATGACGCAGCGAAGTGGCAGGCCTTTAGCCGTGCTGCAAGCCAAGACATCCTGGAGAACTTCGAAGCTAGGGCGCAGATCGCCAAGCTGGAGGCCGTTTATGATGAGGCCTGCCGCATGGTCTGATTCGCGAATGCGGACACCTACACAGCAGCGACTGCGCCATCGTCCACCGGTTCAGCGGCAACCATGCGGCGGGCGATGAATTCATCGGCCAACGCCATGTAAGCCTGGGCACCACGTCCAGAGGGATCGTACTCGATGATGGATTTCCCATAGCTGGGAGCTTCGCCCAAGCGGACGGTGCGGGGGATGACGGTGTTGTAAACGACCTCACCAAAGTAGTTGCGCACGTCGTTGACGACCTGGTGACCCAAATTTGCACGCGAGTCGAACATGGTCATGACGATGCCTTCCAGAAGCAAATCTGGATTGGCTCCGCAATCGCGGATCTGCTGGACGACGTGGACGATTTTAGAAAGACCTTCGAGACCGAAATATTCGCACTGAATCGGCACCAGAAGTTCGTCGGCGGAAGAGAGAGCGGATGTCATCAGCACGCCGAGAGAAGGCGGGCAATCGAGCACGGCATAATCAAACTGACCGGAAAACCGAATGGGCTGCAGCACCTCACGGAGGCGCGATAAGTGATTGCCACGCTGGGCGAGTTCGATCTCACAGCCCGCCAACTCTTGATGGGAGCGAATGATGGAGAGGTTGGCGAGGCGGGTGCTGCGAATGGCGAGACGAGGATCTTCATCTTCCACCAAGGCGGGATAAAGACTTCCGCGATCTTCTTGCGCTAATCCCAGACCGCTCGTGGCGTTTGCCTGAGGGTCAAGATCGATGAGTAGCACACGCACCCCGCGCGCCGCGAGACACGCCGAGAGATTCATCGCAGTGGTGGTTTTTCCAACGCCGCCCTTCTGATTGGTGATTGCAACTACACGCATAAGAGACCTTGACGGTTTACTTTGAACGTAAACCATGCGAGACGCCAGAAAGAAATGGAGATAACGGAGAAATGGCTTGGAGAAATCGGCGGTTGGGCCGCCATGAAGGCAGCGCGAGGGCTCGTCGCCGCTGGCTTGGTGACGGTCACTGACCAATCAGCAGACATCGTGCGGGGCAGTGCGGGAACCGGGCGCAGTCGCTTTTCTTGCGGTCTGCGCATTCGTTCAAAGTCGGATGTGGACAATCTATGCACCTGTCCACTGGCCCGTGGTCGCGGCCAAATGTGCGAACACTCGCTGGCAGTCGCGTTGCTCTCGATTCAGTCGCCTGCGCCAGCTCCGCAACGGTCGCAACCCGTCCCGGCACCTTCCTCTGTGAGCGAAAAGGAGGTGCCCGCAGCTCTCAGCGTGTTTCTTCCAGACTTCCAATCGGGCGGACGGGCAGGGGATCGATGGAATGTGTTTCTGAAGGCGGAATCGGGGTCGAAGGAAAAGTCACGCCTAGCTGGATGGCTCGCCGCGCAGAGACTGCCT
>CAZCAL010000309.1:0-937 GCA_964496625.1 uncultured Verrucomicrobiaceae bacterium
GATGATGGGGATATGACCCGACTCGTCTATCAATGCGCGCGCCGGCTGTTGGTTAAAGACTCTCGATTGAAGGAGGGTAGCGTATTTTTTACCCACATTGGACCTGGCAACACGCGTGCCTTACACTTCACAAAGGGGCGATTGACTGGCTACAGTAACTACCGACTCGGAATTTTTCGGGCTCGAGAGGCGGTTAATAATTCCGAGGATGAGGCACCGCAATCCATGGCCTACCTCGAAGAGCAAATCCGTGGCGTAGTGGACCATTTGGCGCAGGACTATTCAGGCACCACGATTGACCATCATGTGGCCATTGGCGCGGAGATTCAGAGTGTTGCGCCCTTGCTTGGCACCAGTAAGATGGGAACGATCCGTCTCTTAGAGTCCGACTTGGAAAAATTCACCGAGAAGCTCTCGCGCCTAACGCCCGATGAATTGGTGCGCCGCCTTCATGTGAACTACACAGGTGGAGAGGGCATTGTGGCTGCTTTGCAGACCAATTTGGCGCTTGCTCGTCGATTTGGTGACGATGTTGTTTTGGTGCCTGATGGGGATTTCCAGCGGGAGTTGTTGATTGAGTTGATGACCGTCAGCCCGCAGACAGCGATCTTCCAAGACGAAGTGATGCAGGCTGCAGTCGAAGTCGGCGGTGCTCGCGAGCGGCCGGGTGGCGCGCGATCTTTGTGCTGTATATCTTTTATGCGATCACGATCGGCCTGTGGATCGCCCTGCGTCTAGAGGAAACATTGCCGCCGGAGAAGCGCAGCAAGCTCGAGGTCGTTGCACAAGACGTTACCTTCTTGGGCGGCGGTCAGGGTGCGGGCGAATCAACGGCCCCAAGCTCGTCTGCATCAAAACCAGCTGCAAAGCAGGATGATGTGGTCATAGAAGACATTGATGACGCTCCAATAAATCTCGACGACATACCCTTTTAAAG
>CAZCAL010000309.1:947-6051 GCA_964496625.1 uncultured Verrucomicrobiaceae bacterium
ACGGATCGTAAACATGCAGACCACGTCGCGATGTTTGCGCAGCAGTTATTCCGGGAGCTTCAGCACTTGCACGCACTCGAGCCGAAGTATGAACTGGTCTTGCGCGTCGCAGCAACATTGCATGAAGTAGGCATGTTCGTGAGCCCGAGGGGGCACCACAAACACAGCCTTTACCTCTTGCTCAACACAGAGCTTTTCGGTCTCAGCGTGGCGGACAGAACCCTCGTAGCGTTGCTCGCACGCTACCATCGCCGCTATAATCCAGAACCAGGGCATCCTCACTTTGCTGATCTTTCGCGTGAAGAACGAATGGTGGTGTTCAAGCTTGCCGCCATTCTGCGTGTCGCTGATGCACTGGACCGCAGTCACGCGCAGCGCATCCGGACGATCCAATTACGGACAGACGGGTCTAGGCTTTTGATCCAAACTCGCGACGTTGACGACACCACGGTGGAGCAGATCGCGATCAACTCGAAGTGCGATCTTTTCAGAGAAATTTACGGATATGAAGTCATCCTCAGTAAACCCTAAGCGTCCAGAGGCGGCTCCCGCCAAAATCACTGAGGAGCACTATATCAATCGCGAGCTAAGCTGGCTGGCGTTTAACGAACGTGTTCTGGAGGAGGCTGCTCGTCGAGAACTGCCAGTGCTTGAGCGTGCGAAATTTTTGGCGATCACCGCCTCCAATCTGGATGAGTTTTTCATGGTTCGAGTCGGTGCTTTGCAGATTTTACGAGAGCAAGGTCGCCGAGTACGAGACATCGCAGGACTTACTCCGACGCAACAGTGGGATCAAATTCAGCAACGGGTGGCGGATTTTGTTGCCCGGCAGTATGAGATTTTGAATGGACAAGTGGTGCCAGATCTCGCTGCTCACGGTATTCGCCGGCTTCAGGCTGCGGAACTGAGCCCCAGTCAGAAGACCCATCTTGAAGCCTACTTTTTAGAACATCTGCATCCGGTGCTTTCGCCAACGGCGATTGACGAAGGGGCGAAGAGCCTTTCTGTGCCTGCCCTACACCTGATTGTGCTTTGCTCCGTGCAGAGCTTGGATGACGCAGGCAAAGAGGTCACTCGTCAGGTCTTCTTCACCATACCGGCCAACCTCCAGCGTCACGTCACGGTGCCTGGCGGTGAACCGGGTACGCACACATTTATCAATATTGAAGATCTGCTGACACTCTTTGTGCATCACTTCTTCCCATCGGAGGTTGTCGTCGCTTCTGCTCGCTTCCGGCTGAGCCGAAACTCTGACATCACACTCGACGATGAGTCGGCGTTTGATCTGGCGACGGAGATGGAGGAGATCCTTGGTGCCCGTCTGCAAAGCAGCACAATCCGAATTGAAATCGAAGAAGGGGCTCCGCGGCAGTTGGTCTCTGCGATACGCGAACTATGTGGCGGTCGTGCGGCGCAAACTTTCACGGTGCCAGGGGAACTTGATCTTCGGTCCCACTTCCTGCTCGCGACTTTGGGAGGCTTTGACGAGCTAAAAGTAGAGCCGTGGGATTCCCAGCCCTGCGTGGCGATTCAACCAGGGGAAAGTATCTTCGAAGCCATTAAACGTGGCGATATTCTTTTGCACCATCCTTATGATGCCTTTGATCCAGTGATCCAGTTGCTGGAGGATGCCGCTTCTGATCCTGAAGTGGTCGCTATCAAGCAGATCCTCTACCGCACAGCGAAAAACAGTCGCGTCATCTCTTCTCTCATCAAGGCGGCGGAAGCAGGCAAGCACGTTACTGTGTTGGTGGAACTGAAAGCGAGGTTTGACGAAGCGCGGAATTTGGAGCGTGCGGAGGAACTCCAACGTGCAGGAGCGCAGATCATTTATGGTGTGCGCGGACTGAAGACGCACGCAAAGGTCTGTCTCGTGATGCGTCGTGAGGCCGGTCACATGTGGCGTTACATGCACTTCGGGACCGGTAACTACAATGAGTCCACTGCGCGTCTTTACACGGATATTAGTCTGCTGACCTGTCGGCAGGAGTTTGGCTCAGATGCTAGTGCGTTCTTCAATACAGTAACCGGGCGTTCCCGATTCGTGCATTTTGCGAAGCTCTCAATGGCTCCGTTTGGCCTGCGCGAACGATTGCTCGCCATGATCGAGAGTGAGACGGAACGTGCCCGCAAGGGTGACGAGGCTGAGATCACGCTGAAGATGAATGCGCTGGAAGATGCCGAGATGATTCAGGCGCTTTATGCGGCATCGCAGGCTGGCGTTAAGGTGAGGCTGAACATTCGTGGGATCTGCTGCCTTCGTCCCGGTGTCGCTGGTGTCAGCGAAAACATTACTGTCGTCAGTATCATTGATCGCTACTTGGAGCACGCACGGATCTATTGCTTCAAACAGGGGGGGCGCCCCGTGGTCTTCATCTCTAGTGCAGACTTCATGACGCGCAATTTATCAAAGCGTGTGGAGTTGCTGATTCCCATTGAAGACTCGCGCGCTCGGAAGCGCCTGCTGCAGATCATGGATACGCACTTTGCGGACAGTGCCCGAGGCCGTGTGCTTGGCGCAGACCGGAGTTGGCAAGCCTTGGCGGCCACCGGAAAGAAGCGCCGTCGGTCACAGGAGATCTTTGCGGACGAGGCAATGCGTCGTGCTGCCCAACGTGCAGAAAGTCCTGATGTTCTAGTGCCACATCGTCCCAAGGCAAAGTAATGGCAGCTGATCACTCAAGGTTCGTGCGCAGTGCGTGAACGGTGGAGATGATGTGTTCTTCTGCCTTTGGATTCCAGCGTGTGGGGTGCGATCCCCACTTCATCGCATCCCCACCTTCGTAGCCACCCTCTGTCCAGACTCGCAGACTGGGGATGTAAGTCGGCACGTCGTTTGTGTAGGCGCTCACCCACACAATCGGATCTTGAATCTCACTCTTTAGCCTCAGCGAGTAATCGACGACGACTTCACCAGCAAGCATGACCCAGGTGAACTGGGGGCCAAGCCTCAAGACTTGTACAGGGTAAGGGTAATCTTGGGGAAGCTTGCCCTGAGCGTCGAGAACCGACAAAACTCGGCCTGCATGGGCTGCATCAAGTTTGTTTGAAGACCTCTGCTGGTCAAGAAGTTGCTCCCGAGTGGGAAGGGTGTCGTAGGCGAGTGCGATCTCTTGGTATGCGGCTTTGATCTCGCCTTCAATGGGTGTGAGGTTGGTCGTCAAGGCTGCTTCCACTGCGGTTGCTAGTGATCGACCATGATTTTGAGCTAGTTCGATGGTGCGTCGGGGGTAAGGGTTCTGGTCTCCGCTGCATCCATTCATGAACATAGCTGTGACGCCGGGATGTTCCGCTTGGAGGTATTCCTGGGCGTAACCGGCGTAGTCGCCACTGAACTTTTGATGGCCAAGTGTCGTGCAGTGGCAGGCGTAACCAAAGACGAAAGCGATGTCTTTGGAGGCTGCGTCAGCGATCTTCAAAACAGGCACGCTGTGGTCGACCGGGCCATCTGGGTTTGGGAAGTTATTCCACCCGCCTTGGCCGTTCGGCGTGCGACGATTCATCGCGAAACCGCATCGGGCCTTCCCGTAACTAATCGTGGCAGGCACCTCCTTCGTCGCGGCCTCGCCAACGATGCGAACAAGTGTGTCTTGGAGCCAATCGGTGTATTCGGCGGCCTCTGCTTCACGGCGGGGTGGATCATCTGTGCCGTATAGTCTGCTGGTGCGAAGCTCTGGGCCGCTGTGAGTGTGACTGGCGTTGATGGCCAAATGCGCTGCGTCGATTCCGTATTTCTTTTCAACCTGCTCAGCGACGTAGAGCCGAACGTTGCGAGGAACTCCGACGAGGTCCATGGTGAGAAGAGCGAGTTTGGTGCCAATGTGATCTTCGATGACCAGGGCCTTCGCATAAAGATCCTGTTCCACCCCTTCGGCGGGCTTTGTTCGTGACGCGTATCCGGCCATCCAGATCATCGTCTTTGGAGTGATCTTAGCAACGGCCGCGCCAGCCTTCCAAACGGGCTTTGGGCCATCCACAGCGATGGCAAGCGTGACAAGCAATAGGCAAAATGGGATGATCATCTTCATGGCTGTTCAATAGTCGCGAGGATACGCGACCATCTTGCACCGTGACTTTGCTTCGGCGAGGGCATTGAGGGGGACTTACATGATTACGCACACTTCGGTTCCGTGAGGCTCATTGGGCAGCCAATCAACTCTAGCCCCGATCTTGCGGGCACGCTCACGGATGCCCATGCACCCGAAGTGACCAGGTTGTCCCTCGGTGATCTCTGGAGGAAGCCCAATCCCGTCATCCGTGACGCTGAGTTTCAGGCCGTCATCCGCGCGTGTCAGTGTAATTGCGATCTGCTTGGACTGTGCGTGTTTTAGAGCGTTGGTGAGAGCCTCTTGGGCGATCATTCGCAAGTGATGCGCGGCGTTGGCTGGAAGATCATCGAAACTGCCCGAGACTGACAGTGTCACGTGAGGGCCGCTTTCAGATTGCCGATCTACGAGATCCCGAAGAGACGCAGCTAGATCCAAATTGGTTTCGTCATCCGTCCGCAAATCTGCCACGAGGTTGCGCGCGCCGCTTTGAATTCGGGTGACGAGATGTCGTGAATTATCCAACAATTGCCGTGCCTTATCATCGACTGGCCGGGAGGTGGCTGCATCAAGTCGGATGCAGAGACCGGCTAATTCCTGCTCAAGGGTGTCGTGAAATTCTCGGGCAATGCGCTGCCGTTCATCGAGCTTTGCTTCGTGGGCGATGCTAGCGCTTAACGCAGCAGCCTGCGCGGCGATGCGTCTGCGCAGAAGTGAGATCCAGATGGCGGCGAGAAGGACGATCCCGAGGAGGACGCCAAGGATGATCACCAAGCGCCTCACGGTCCACTGCGACGGGCTACTGAGTACGGCCAGATCATTGCGATCACGCAACCAAAGCGAGACGCTCTCTGGATTTGAGCGAAAGCCTCTGTCGATGCTAGACTCCACTCGGCAGATGCCCGTCAAGCGGAGAAGCGCACCGTCCGGCAGTGAGGGAGCGTTGCTGGGCAACAAAGCGTGGAGTTGCCCGCTTTTTGTTTCAAGTCGCATCTCCGTGCCTCTGGGGGTGAGAAAGCTATCCTGGAGTTTGGCGGTAATTTGAATGAGATCTGCGT
>CAZCAL010000310.1:0-5587 GCA_964496625.1 uncultured Verrucomicrobiaceae bacterium
CCGCACAGCCAGATCGCTATCTGCCGGAGACAATCCTTGAGATGGAGCCCCTTTGGCGATCCACCTGGCACGCATGTCAGGCGGGCGAGTATCGCCGCAGCTATGAGCAGGTTGGTTTTCCACGGATCAGTCGTGGCACCAGCGCTTGGCTCCTCTATGAGCTGGGCGCCTATTCGCAATCTCTGTCATCACTGGAATGCTACTCCCCCGACCACACCACGTTCCCAGCAGGATGTGACCTCGATCCCGAACAGCGAGTGCTGATCTTGATGGCCATCGGCTGGTGTCTGCAATATCTCGACCGATTGGAGGAAGGATATGACACCTGCTCCTCCGCGATGAACCGCCTCACCACAGGCTGCACGCCCGCCTCCGTGATGCCCGCGCTGACGCAAATGCTGATGTGGCAATACCTCTTCGGCGATCTGGATCAATCTGGCCCGATCCTCCGCCGCATGATGAAATGCATTTTAACCGCCCCCTTCACGACTCAAAAATTGGAGGCCTCCCCTGCATTGGTCATGTCGTTCACGGGCCTGACGGGATCCCTTGTTGCCACGGCTCTTTGGCGGCAAGGCCGGACTTTGCGGGCGCAGGTGGTCTTGAAGATGACGCTTGCGGCCTGTTCGAGAATGAAGGGCGCGCAGGTTCTCCTAGCCCCCGGTCTGGGTAGCCCATGGCACGCACTCTTGCTTCTCGATATGGGCCGATGGCAAGACGTGGAACGCGCCCTGGAGGCAGGTGATCTGGACGAAGGTCTCAAACGTCATCGGGAGACTGCGATGCCTCAACTCATCCGTGGTCGCGTCCTCTCAGCCAAGGCACGATTTGCGAAAAATCAGACTCGCACAATGCTCGCCTCCGAGGCTCTGGCGACGCTGCAATCTGGACTCAAGAACGTCGAGCGGCTGCGATTTCGGTGGCAACAATGCGCCTTCCATCTCGCCATTGCGGAGTTGCATCTCGGAATGTCGAGACAGCAAGAGGGCGCTGAATCAGCGGAGGCGTGTTATAATTTGGCCACAAACAACCGCTTCAAACTCATGGAAACGGACGCGCTTAAGCTGCTAAGTCAAAGCCGAGCTTTGGCAGCTTGAACGCGGACGCAGAAACAAGTAGCAACAGCACGATGCAGGTCAGTGCTGGCGCAAGTCCCCCAAAGTGGCAAGCTGTCGCGCCGAATCCAAGAACGAATTCAGAATCCTGTGTTCGGAAACCAGCGACTGAAGTAGTTTTCATCCAGTCGAGTGAGCGGAACAGTCAATGGCTGCGGCACACCGTTCTTCGCCCAGCGTAGCAGATCATCGCGATGGCCTAGATGGCCCAGAACATCGAACACATTTCCGGGAGATTTTTCCGGCCAGCCATGCTGAACCTGCGGGTCCCAGATCGCGACACCAGGATCGCCCTTCAGCAGATAGGCAGCGGCTTTCTGGCAAAGCTCTTTGGGCTTGCCTGTCTTCCACGCGATCACCATCGGGTAGGCCTTCGTTTTTGTCCCCTTGGTGATTCGGCGGTAATAGTCCATGTCGATCTGTCCTGGAGTCTTCTCGAACGACGTGTGGTAAGCGAACCAAGTGACAGCAATGTCATCGACGAGGCCACGCTGAATCCATAGTGGCAAATCCAGGCCCCACTTTTGATTGTCCGGTTCTTTGGCAAAGGTGCCGAGCGAGATCTTGTAGCGCTCCGTGCGCCCTTGCTTGGCAGCGGTCTCATCAAGCAAGGCGCGCACCTCTGTCAGAAAGTCTGTCATGATCGCCGCACGCGTGGCATAGATTCGCGGGTCGTCATCCGGCACACTTTTGGCATCAGCCTTGTGCATCTCCTTGAATCGTGCGCAAAAGGCATCCTCCCACAGCATCAGCGGCATCCCGCGATTGAAGACAAAGCCAACGCCCTCGGGCTGCAACTCCAGCGTCTCGCGAAAGATCTCAATCAACTGCTTCCGCACCTCGGGCACAGCGTAGCTCATGAAGAAGGTCGGTGTGCCGTCGCGGTCCATGCAACGCCACTCTGGATGATCGTAGAAGAACTTGCTGTTGAAGGTCTCCTCATACGGCATTGATCCGGCCCAACCCGCAGGCCGCAGCATCACATGAAACTCCGCCCCCTGCGCCTTCGCTGCATCTCGTGCGACCTTCAGTGGATTGATCCCCTTCTTGAACATCGTTTCCAAGGAGCGCGTGTAACCAGCATACGCGCCTGTCGGAAAATCGACCGTCCCTTCACCCGGATAGGTGCCGACCTTCGAGGGATAGCAGACCAGATCGGAGCCCGTGACCTGGAACCACCATTTACCGATATCCGTGTCTTCAAACCCACGAAACTCCTCCGCCAGTTCCTCCGCCGTCGTCGGCTGAAATGGCCAAATCCAGCTGTGCCCATCAAAGGTAGCAATGGAGGTGCGATGCCCTGATCTCGCTTGGCTCGACGTCACCTCCGCATCCGTCAGTGGAACTGCCTTCACATAGCAAACCGTTGCCGGAAGCCCCAGAAGCGGAGCGATCTCAATCGACTGACCTTTAAGATTCGCCACCGTGACAAAACACTCTTGGATCACCCCGCGCCGATTCGGCAGAAGAGCCAGGTTGTTCGCCATACGCCGAAAGACGGGCTCATCGCTGAGCTTCGCCTTGATCCCGTTACCGCCGATATTAAATCCGCCAGATGTCGTCGCAAGACCAACATACACCGCATGCCATCCGCGCTCCGCCAGCGGCAAACGCACCATTGGCGGCTTTGTGGCACCGTAGATCGACAGCGCCGTGCCCGTCATGTCTGCGGTGGCAAAAGGGATCAGCTTCCATTTCCCCTTCTGTCGCTTGCCCTCAATTAAAGCCGATGCAGGTTCCGCCTTCGACAAATCTGTGAGCACCACACCTTTGGAAGTTTGCGACCAACGACGCGAATCGTGGGAAAAAAATTCTGGCGATGCAGCCTTTGGTTCAGCCGCAGTGGCAATGAATGGCAGTAGCCAAAGCGCATAGAGATATGTGGAACGTAGCATCAATTGGATACACCCCCACTGCGCGATCCTTGCCAAAAACCAACCGAGGAATCTCAACTTGCTGGGGAAGACCGGGTTGTGCATACTCCCAGTATCGCTGCTCAACGATATCCCACCATGCAACCCGCTGAAATCGCTGCCAGCTATGATTCCATTGCCCATCAGTGGCTGGATCCGCACCTTGATCAGAATGGCATTCGCCAACATGAGCAGGCGCTCCGATTTCGCCCGACGGGAGGACATGCCCTCGATGTCGGCGCAGGATGCAATGGTCGATTCATTCGATTGCTAGCCCATCACGGCTACGAAGTCGAAGGCTTGGATGTCTCCGCTCAAATGATTGAGCTCGCAAAGGTGCGTGATCCGCAAGTAACGTTTCACCACGCTGACGTCTGCGACTGGAGTCCCGCTCGGCCGTATGATTTCATCACCGCATGGGACAGCATCTGGCATCTGCCACTGGGTCGCAGTGAAAGTGTCTTGAAGAAGCTTTGTGGGACTTTGGCCCCCGGCGGGGTGTTGATTTGGACGACAGGGGGATTAGACGGACCTCAGGAGCAACGAGATTCCACAATGGGACCACCGATGTACTACAGCGTTCTCGGCATTCCAAAGACCCTCCAGACAATTGCTGAAGCAGGCTGTATCTGCAGGCACCTTGAGTACGACCAGCTTCCCGAAAAGCACGTTTTCCTCATCGCACAAAAGACCTAGCATCGGCTAGTGGAGATCAACACTTGGTGCCCTCAGACCGCCTCCCGGCGTCTGCGACGGACGCAGAGGCCAAGGAGACCAAACACCAGCAAGGCCAAGCGCCCTGGTTCAGGCACGACGACCAGCACACCGTGGCTGGCAAAAGCGGTAGTATCCCAGGCCAGACCACTGCTCAGAGTCGGCAGATCAAGGTCGCCATCGACCCCTCCGGTTGAACTGCCCGTGGTTGCGAACAAACCGCCGAGGCTACCCACCCAGTCCAGGAGGTTGAAGACATCCCCTTGAGCCGCACCAGTGAGGTAACCGTTATCAAGAATGGCCACTGTGCCGCTGCCAAATCCACCATTGCGAGTGCCTAACGTCAGAGCCCCGGTCGTGAGGTCGATGAAGTCGTAGTCATTCACCGTGGCAGGTGCGCCAGTTGTCCAGGTTGGGTTATTCAAGGTAATGTAGTCATAAGCGTTGGTGTATCCCACGCTACCCATCGCAGCAATCAATGTTGCATCCTGCGCGACGGTTGGCGTCGTGATACTGAGCTGCATTTGCGATCCGCCAGCGACAGTCAGGCCACCCGCATTCGTAAAGGTCATGGTCTGGTTGCTGGTCGTGGTATTCGCCGTGATACCAGGGGCAATCACGCCCCGCGCAGTGTTGTCGCCAGTATCACCAATGATGGTCGAGCCAGCCACGACACCAACTCCTGCATTGCCGCCAGAACCGCCAGACAATACTGGAGCATTCAAGATCGTGGAACCAGCCTTAACAACGGTGACACTCCCTGTGCCATTCAGTGCGCCAGTCGTGCCATCGGCAACCTGCAAAGTGCCGCCGGAAACAGTGGTGGTGCCTGAGTAGGTTTCAGCAGCCGTCAAGGTCAAGACGCCTGTTCCAGTCTTCGCCAGAGTTCCGCCAGTGCTTGTCAATGCAGTAGCGAAGGTGACGTTCTGACCATTGGTGTCGATGCTGATGGGCTGGCTAGCCGCAGTGCTGAAGCGACCGGAGTAATCATTCTGGTTTGCAGCCGAATACTGCAGGGTGCCGCCACCGAAGACAATGGAGCCAGGGGCGTTCGCCACACTCGCACCGAGCGGACCAGAGACACCTACCGTCTCAGCGGAGCCGACATTGAGGATGCCACCGTTGATCGTGGTGGTGCCCGTGTAGGAGTTGGTTCCGCTCAATGTTTGAGTGCCAGTGCCAATCTTCGTGATGCTGAGAGCATTGGCTTGATTGGTGATGGAGCCAGTGAAGGCGGTATTGGTATTGTCACCACCAACCGTCAGCGTTTGCACCGCCCCTGTATTGGTGATCACACCAGCCCCAGAGAGGGACCCGACTGTTTCGGCAAAGCCGTTGACGTTGAAGAAGCCACCGGCACCCACAACGAGCGCAGAAGTGTCAGGGATGGCTCCGCCCACACCAAGTTGAAGTGTACCAGCAGTGACGCCTGTGCTACCGCCGTAATCATTGCCGGTGCTGGAAAGAACCAAAGTTCCGAGACCATCTTTGCTAACCCCGGTGCCGCCGGTGAGTTTACCGGTAATGGTGCCAGTGGTAAGCAGTCCGTTCACCGTGATGTTATGGGCGCCAGCGGCAAGAGTCACTGTGTTGCTGAAGATGAGACCATTTCCAGCATTCGCACGGGCATCCATGGTGGACGGTGAACCAAAGGTGAAGTCACCTGCAACGTTCACCAAGTTTGCGATGGTGCGCACGGTGCTATCGCTCATGACTGCGACGCCGTTGGCCAGCGAAAGAGCACCTGTTCCGATCGGGCCAGCGGTGACGACTCCGCTCGTCGGTGTGGAACTTGCTGCAAAGATGAGGCTGCCCTGATCAAGGTTGAAGCCATTGGCAAACGCG
>CAZCAL010000310.1:5597-6048 GCA_964496625.1 uncultured Verrucomicrobiaceae bacterium
AGTGCCAGTCTTGATCAATGGTGTTGTCGATGCTGCGGTCGTGATCTTCGCGGAGATGATCAAGGCGTCTGCAGAAAGACCGCTGGTCGAGATTGCCGCCCCGTCCACCAAGTTCAGTTCCGTTCCCGAAATCGTTGGAGTGAAGCTAAAGTTGTCGTTCGTCACTGTGATCGGTGTCGCGGAACTCAGGATCAGCAGCGTGCCTGTGGCCACAGTGGGAGTCGCGTTACCACCCGTGTTGTTGAAGGTAACACTATTCAATGTGTTGCTAGTCCCTGCGAGGGTCAGCACACTGCTGCCATTTAGAACAACATTGCTCGTCGCTGCAATCTGCCCGCCATTGGTGCTTTCTGTTAGGTTGGCATTATTCAGTGTCAAATCGCCAGGGATCACCACGGTACCTGCTCCGGCAGTGGCGTTGATCGTCAGTGTGCCCTGATCCACCACGGTG
>CAZCAL010000311.1:0-1005 GCA_964496625.1 uncultured Verrucomicrobiaceae bacterium
ACTTGCACCGACGATCTCAATCTCCGGCACCATGACCTCCGCCGGCAAATTCGCCACCGGTGCCTCCAATGTCAGCCCGAGCCTGTATTCATCCTTCAGTGGTTTCTCTGCAACGACGACCAGCACCTTTCTCCCCGCCGCTGGGGGCTCCACGCGCCATTCGCGAATGCCGCTCCCCGTCACACCCAGCACCTCTTGAGCCTCTGGCAATCCTATCCGCAACTCCGTCACCGGTGCCCGCAGCAGTCGATACATCAGCTCCGCCTGCGTGCTGATTGATCCCGTGCCCACCGCGACCTTCAGCGTTGTCTGCGCTAAAATCAGCGGATCCATCTTTGCCACCTGAGTCCCCGTGCCCCAGCTCAATTCCTGCGATTCAGCCGCGCCGATCACACAAGAAAGCTGCGTCGCGCCTGCACTTGCCACCGTGCTAAACGCTGCGGCGGGTTTCATTTCAAACTCCAGCCCATCGCCCGGCACCGTCAGATCCAATCGCGAGACTCCAGCGCGAGGGAGACGCAGCGTCACACTGCGCCGACTCCCATTGACGATCACCGGTGCATAAAATTTCAGTCGCAACGTGTAGGCACCCTTTTCCGGCAGCAGCACCTTCATTCCGGGCGATTCCACCTTCAGCACAGCCTTCCCCGTATCTGCCTCACCGATCGCCACATCTCCCTCCAGCAACCGCAGTTCCGACCAGCCTTTCTTGAAGGACTCCACCGCGATCACCGCTTCAATCACCGCGCTATCGCCCTCGATTTTGCCAGTGAATTCAGCCTTGGAAATCACCGCTCCCGTGGGTGGTTCCTTCTCCTCTTCATCTCGCTTCAGAGTCAGCTCGTTCCACAGGTCCAGGAACTCCTTGTAAGGCAGAAAAACACCGCGCCCACCATCCTGGAACACTTTTTCCATGTCCTCGAACGGCACATAGATCCGCCGCTCACGCTCCCGCGCAGCAGGAGGTGTCGCGGGCTGAGTTTTAGCGGGCACAGGCTGCGGAGC
>CAZCAL010000311.1:1015-5993 GCA_964496625.1 uncultured Verrucomicrobiaceae bacterium
CACCGCTGGGGGAGCCGCCGGGGATACTGGAGCAGAGGGAGCTTGACCAAAAACCACCGCCTGCATCGCGCAGGCAGCCACAAGGATGGAAACAACAAAGGATCTCATAAGGCAATGCCAGCAGCAGGTGACAGCAACCAGACGTAGCGATGATAATCAGATCGCCTCACAAATAGCAATGCTGAAGCAGCCGATTTTACGCACTGTTTACACACGTCTTCCTGATTAATAAGCCGTCCAAATCATCGACCGACATTCTCAGTTATCCGTTCTCTTCACCCTTGATGGGCGGACTCAATCAAGTCCACGGCACCTTGCCCCGAAATTCCCCACGGCACTCTTCTTCTCCAAAAGATGTCACTGATGGGTTTAAGCAAAGCAGTATTTTTTCGTTGTTATCAAGACTTGACCGGGCCTTGGACAGCCCTGCTCAGCATCTTTTCGGCCTGTCACAGGCGCACGTGAGATTCCAAGGGCCCGAGCTAAAACGCTCCGCTGAATAATGCCCGTTTGACAGATCAGATACGACGTGTAACATCCCGACCCTTTCCCCCCGAAAGAACCATTCTCATGGCGAACACTCAAGTCATCCTCAAAGAACCAATCAAAGGCCTCGGCGCTGAAGCCGACGTGGTGTCAGTCCGACGCGGCTTTGCTCGTAATTTCCTCGTTCCTCAAGGCAAAGCCTTCGAGGCAACCGCTGGAAATCTCCGTCAAATCAACCACCTTAAGGCAGCCCGTGCTGAGCGCGAAGCCAAAGAGTTGGGTGAAGCAGAGAAGATCGCCTCCAAGCTGCGCAAGCTGAAGCTGAAGCTGAGTCTGGCCACAGGTCAGGGCGGCAAAGCCTTCGGTTCCATTACCACCATGGACATTGTCAAGGCGATCGCCGAAAGCATTGCCAAAGTGGAATTGGATCGCCACCAGGTCGAACTGGACCGCCCAATCAAGAGCACTGGCAACTTCGAAGTGCCAATCAAGCTCCATGCTGATGTGTCCTGCGTCGTGAAACTCACTGTCGCTGCTCAAGACGGCGAAGCGACTGAAGGCGAAGACGCCGCAGACGACAGCTAGGTCATAGCTCAAATTTTACTCATCAAAGCCGCAGTTCCAAAGACTGCGGCTTTTTTGCGTTCTCTTCTCCCATCCACCCGATTGCACGAAAAATATTCGCTTCATTCCACAAGGGTTCCACACCGGACATTCAGGCTTGATTTGCAATGCTTCCCTGACGGTGCTTCCATCCTCCCCGCCCGATTTTACTATGCCTGAAGCCTCCGACATCGCCACTACCGCCGCAACTCCGGGACCCCAGCCTGGAGCCCCTGCCGCAAAGGCGAAGACCGGAGAAAGATTCGATCCAAAGCGCAAACGCGAGCCAACAGCAGAAGAACTCCTCGCCACGATCAATCGCGCCCTGCCCTTCAGTGATGAGGCAGAAAAGGGGGTGCTCTCCTGCATTCTCCACGATCCATCGGAAAAGTTGGCAGACCTGAAAGTGACCGTCGCCGTCGACGCATTTTACCACGAGGCAAACCGCATCGTTTATGAGCAACTGCTGCGACTTTATGATCAGAACAAGCCCATCGATCCCGTACTGCTGACCCATCACCTGCGGGAGCAACTTCTGCTGGACAAGGTCGGTGGCCCGAGCGCCATCATGGAGCTCTTCACTTTCGTGCCCATTCCAGCGCTCTTTCCGGAGTTTAAACAGATCCTTCTGGAAAAACACATCCTGCGGAAACTCATCCACAGCTGCTCCCAAAGCATCCACGGTGCCTACGAGCACGGGCAGCAGGAGAAACCGCAGGACATCAACCTCTTCCTGGACCGCGAAGAACAGCGCGTCCTGGCGGTGCGCGAAGCCTTTGGAAAATCGGAAGGCCTCAAGACGCTCCACCAGCACGTCATGGATGCAGTGGACTCCATCCAATACATGATTGAGCACCCCGGCCAACTCCGTGGGGTTTCCTCAGGCTACAAGAAGCTGGACGAAATGACCTCCGGTCTGCAAGGCGGGGAAATGTTCGTTATTGCTGCCCGCCCGTCGATGGGCAAAACCTCCCTCGCAATGAACATCGTCGAGTACATCGCGGTCGATTGCGAATCCCCCTGTGCGGTCTTCAGTCTGGAAATGAGCGCCACCATGCTGGTTCGTCGTCTCCTCGTCTCTCGTGCCCGCCTGAGCATGTCAGACCTCAGCCGCGGCCTACTGACGCGCGCGCAGCAAGATGCCCTCGCACGGGCGACGCGGGACCTTCAGCGCTCTCACGTCTTCATTGATGAAACGCCCGGCCTGGACATTCTGGAACTTCGTGCGAAAGCCCGCCGTCTGCACAAGCAGCATGGCATCAAGATGATCGCCATCGATTACCTCCAGCTCGTCACTTCCAAATCTCGCCGCGCCCAAGACAATCGCCAGATCGAAATTGCTGAGATCTCCTCAGGCCTCAAAGCTCTGGCCAAAGAGCTCGACGTCCCTATCATCGTTCTCGCCCAGTTGAACCGTGCCGTCGAGTCCCGTAAAGGCCAACGACCCGTCCTCTCCGATTTGCGTGAGTCTGGGTCCATCGAGCAGGACGCGGATATGGTCGGTCTTCTAACGCGCGAAGATTACGCTGGAGCAAAGATGGAAGTTGAAGACGAAGAGACGGAAGCCAGAAAAAAGGGCAACGCCGTGCTAATCCTCGCCAAAAACCGCAACGGCCCCACCGATGACGTTCCGCTCCGATTCATCGACCATTCCATGCGCTTCGTTGAACGTGAGCCCGATGAACAGCCTGACTCCCCTTAGGTTTCGGCAGGTTACGTTCCCGACACGCTGCGTGAGGCTGGATGAGCCGCTCCACAGACGTTCCACGGGTTTTACACAGGTTATTCACAATGTGGTCGAGGGGGTGGAATCCAGCTCCGCCCGGCTGCCGGAATGCAATTGGGATCCTTTTGGACCACCAACTCGGATCACATCCACATACGTTCCACACCTAAGCACAAAAATCCCACCCTTAGCCATGGAACAGCCACCTACTGGGCTGTGGAACACACTTTGTGTGACCAAACCGTAATATATGACCCAACCAAAGCGAGTCGCAAGAGTGCCATCAATTCACGTTTTTCAAGTGATAAGAAGTCCTCAATCCCCGATTCTATGGCCTTCGACGCCAATGCGACTCTCACGAAATCAAGTGACCCCCTTCCCTGAAAGTCATCCACTGGTCCCTCGGACCAACAGGATTTCGTCCGCCCTTCCGACAACAACTGGACAGCCGGCATCACCCCGAAAACTGTCTATATTTTCTTAGACAACCACTATTGAGACTGGGATTCCCACCGCCAAGCGGAATCAAAAGCAATTTGTTCGGCTTGTTGAGAATAGCCCCAAGTTATTCACACTGCCATGATTGGACAGCCAGGAACACTTATCCGACCAGCGAAGCCTTGCGGACTCGCCCAAATTCCCCGCCCAAGAAGCTGGCCGCCAGCCCTTCCGCCTGCTCGGAAAGATCCGTCAGGTAAATCTCAAGGATCGGCTTTTCCCCGACAGAACGCAAAATGCCCTGCTCCTGCAGGGCCACCTGAACCCGGTGCGCGCACGTGCTGGCAGAGTCCACCAAGCGCACCTTGTCCCCGAGCAACCTGCTCAATATAGGAATCAAAAGTGGATAGTGGGTACAGGCTAGAACCAGTGTGTCGATGCCGCGATCCAGCATGGGCTTCAAATACTCCATCAAAACAGCTTCCAACGCAGGGTGCTCCGTCCAACCTTCTTCAACAAAAGGAACCAGTAGCGGGGTCGCGAGCGCTTGAATCTGCAAATCCGGCTTTCTCATTGCCAGCATGTGTTGATAGGCATGACTGCGGATCGTTCCGGCTGTTCCGATGATCCCTACCCTCTCACAACCACCCGCGAGTGTTGCCTCCACACCAGGCTCTAGCACTCCAAAAATGGGCACCCGAAAGGTGGCCTGGAGTTGCGGCAGCGCATGAGCGGTGGCTGTATTGCATGCCACCACCACTGCCTTCACCCCCTGCCCGACCAAAAACTGAGTGTCCTCCATCGCAAAACGCCGGATCGTATCTGGCGACTTGGATCCATACGGGACGCGTGCCGTATCGCCCAAATAGATGATGGACTCGTTTGGCAAAAGCTCCCGCAGCGCCCTCACAACGGTCAAACCACCCACCCCAGAATCAAAAACACCTAGGGGGGCATTAGCATCAATCGTCATCTCTGAAACAGCAGCGGCGGGCATCAGTCGCAGCAGTAGCACACCTACTTGGCCTCGCATCACAAAAAGCTGTGGCCAGATGAATAGCTTGAAGCATCGGCACCTTTCCAACGTTTCCAAGCCTCACTATTACCCGTCTCATCCAGCCATGATCCGCAGCTACCTGACCACCCGTCTTATCGCCATCACCGCAGCGTTGCTCCCGTTTGCTTCGAATGCGGCGCTCAAGGTCCCGCATTTTTTCAGTGATCACATGGTCCTGCAACGCGACACCCAAGCCGCCGTCTGGGGATGGACGACAGCCGGAGCGAGCGTCACGCTCACATTCAAAGGACAAACAGTTTCCGCGACAGCGGATGGGAATGGAAACTGGAAAGCAGCCCTTCCCACCGGTGCCGCCGATGGCACAGGAGCAGAACTCACGATCCAGTCTGGGGACGAAAAACTAGCCATCCAGGACGTGCTGGTTGGTGAGGTATGGTTTGCATCAGGCCAATCGAACATGGTCTTCACGATGAACCGCGTTCCCGCTTACGAAGCCATCACCAACGCCACCGATGACCCGCAACTCCGCTTCTTCCTGGCCCCGCAAGTCACAGCGGACAAACCCCAAACTGATATCGAAGGCCAGTGGGACCTCGCCACGCCGAAGACCACTCCAGGCTTCTCGGCGGTGGCTTTCTTCTTTGCGAAAAAGCTGCGTGAAGAACTGAAGGTCCCCGTCGGCGTCATCAAATCCGCTTGGGGAGGCA
>CAZCAL010000312.1:0-5990 GCA_964496625.1 uncultured Verrucomicrobiaceae bacterium
TGAAGATGTGTATTCAGCCCCTTGGTATCAGCAAAAACTCTGGCATTGGTACAATGCCACCGACAATGCGCTGAACTTCATTCACCTGCCGACGATTGCCTACAGCGGTGAAAAAGATCGGCAAAAGCAGGCTGCTGATGCGATGGAGGCCGCCCTGCGGGGGGAGAATCTGGATCTTCTGCACATCATCGGGCCTGGGATGGAGCACAAACTCCACCCAGATTCTCTGGCGGAGATCGAACGTCGCCTCGTGGACATCGTGCGGGTTGGCCGTGCTGAGATGCCGTACGAGGTGCATTTCACGACGTATTTCCTTCGCTACAACCACATGCATTGGGTGGTGGTAGATCAGCTGGAGCAGCAGTGGGAACGCAGCCGTGTGCACGCGAAAATGGTCACGGATTCAGGGGTGGAAGTGAAGACACAGAATGTCGCCGCGTTGACTCTCGATGTCGCCGCTGGGCATTCTCCTCTCTCACCATTGAAGCGCCCAACGGTCACGATTGATGGTCAGGAAGTGAGTGTTTCTAGGCCGAAATCAGACCGCTCCTGGCAGGTTCATCTGCGCAAAACGGACGGCAAATGGCAAGAAACGCTTCACGCCATTGAAGGAGATGGCTTGGTGAAAAAGCATGGGATGCAGGGGCCGATCGATGACGCATTCATGGATGGCTTCATGATGGTGAGGCCGACAAAGGCAGGTTGGAGCCCGAAGGTCGATGAGTGGGTGAAGTTGGAGGCTGATCGTGCTGTGTTTGAGTGGCGCAGACAGTTCCGTGGTGACGCTGTGGTGAAGGACGATACGGCGGTGACTGACGCTGACATTGCCGCCAATAATCTTGTGCTATGGGGCGACCCGCAGAGCAATGCATTGCTTGCGCGGGTGCTGGAGAAACTGCCGATCAAATGGACACAGCAAACACTGACAGCAAACGGCAAAAACTATGCTGCTGATTCTCATGCTCCGGTGCTGATTTTCCCAAATCCTCTGAATCCGGCAAAGTACGTGGTGATCAACACCAGCTTTACCTATCGCGAATACGACTATCTCAACAATGCACGCCAAGTGGCGAAGCTCCCTGATTGGGCCGTGATTGATCTGAATCAACCGCGCACCAGTCAAGGACCCGGCGGAATCGCCGACGCCGGCTTTTTTGGGGAGCACTGGGAGTGGAAGAAGAACTAGGCTATCTTGCAACACTTCTGGAGCGATGAGGGTACTTCGATCTGTGGCGGCACTCAGCGAAATGCGGGGACCGCTAGCTTTGGCTATCGGCACGTTTGATGGCCTGCATCGTGGCCATCAGGAGGTGATCCGTGCAGCCCAAGAGCACGCGAGACAGCATCGTGGGCAAGTGGTTTTGATGACCTTTGATCCGCATCCATTGCAGGTGCTCCGACCAGATGCGATGCCGCGTCGCCTCATGACGACGGAGCACCTCATTCAAGTACTCGCGGAGATGAAGGTGGATGGTGTGTTGTTGTGTCCCTTTGATCGAACGGTGGCGGCAACCCCGCCCAAGGACTTCGTCCGCACGCTGGTTGCGGCGGCCAATCCTTTGGGTTGCATCTCCGTCGGATATGAATGGGCATTCGGACGTGGTCGGGAGGGGAATGTCCATCTGCTGATGGAATTGGGTGCTGAACATGGCTTTGCGGTCTATGGCGTGCCTTCGCTGAAGCACGGAGATCGTGTGATCAGCAGCACATGGATTCGAGAGGCGCTATCGAAGGGCGATTTTGACTGCGTCGCGACATTACTGGGGCGCAAATTTGGGGTCTTGGGGGAAGTGCAGAAAGGCCGGCAGTTGGGTCGTCAGCTTGGGTTTCCAACAGCGAATGTCCGCCTGCCACATCATGCGCAGTTGCCTCCTAACGGCGTGTATGTCGTGCATGTGCGGGTTGGGGAGGAGTTTTACCAGGGCGTGGCGAATCTTGGCCATAGACCGACCATTGAGGGAGGCGATCCGGCTGCGGTTCTTGAGGCCCATCTCCTTGAGTGGGATGGCGATCTTTACGGGCAGACTGTGGAAGTCCTATTTGATCGCCATTTACGCGATGAAATGAAGTTTGCTGGTCTGACCGAACTTCAGGCTCAGATTGCAAAAGACATTTGCAGTGCCCGTGCGATATTTGCTGAGCTGAGGAAGTAAGGGTTGAACATCGCCGCGCTTCCCGGCAGTATTAGTTAGTTCTATTTGTCATGCTGCCAGCCATTACCCAATTGTTAAAGTTGCAGGAGCGCGATCAGCGCATCAATCATCTGCAAAAGGATCTCAAAGACATCCCCAACTATCAGGCACGGGCAAAGACCCAACTGGCGGGTGACTTAGCCGCAGTGGAAAAAGCGATGGCGCGCATCCTTGAGGTGGAACTGAAGATCAAATCTATTGAACTGGATGTTGCCACACGGCGCACCTCAATTAAGAGGCTGCACGATCAGCAATTTGAGACGCGGAAGAACGATGAATTTCAGGCGCTAGGGCATGAAATCCAGCGCTATGAAAAGGAGGTCTTTGGTCTCGAGGACAAAGAGATTGAACAGATGGAGGCCCTGGATGAGGGCAAGACTGCACTGAAATCAGCCCAGGGGAAGTTGGCGGTGACCCAGGCCCGCGTCAATGAGGAGTTGGCGCAGCTAGACGAGCGTCTAGCCGGTATCAATGCACGTTTGGCAGAGCTACAGGCAGAACGCGCGGAATTGGCCGCTCCGGTTGATCCTGAGACACTGACGCTTTATTCACGCCTCTTCACTCGCCGGGGAGATGCGGCGGTGGTGCCGCTTGAAAATGGGATTTGTGGTGGTTGCCACATGAAAATTGTCACCAGCACGATTCAGCAGTTGCGGCAGAGCGAAACGCTCACGCAATGTGACTCTTGCGGTCGGATTCTCTATTTGGTGGAGTAGTGCTTCATCCGCTAAGGCGGTAGGGGAGGCGAGGGAGCGAGATCCATCCTTCCTGACAAGATGTCAGAATTTGTGCTGGTAATGGGCGGAAGGTGCAATGGATCTGGAAGCCCTGGAAGTAGGAAGTATCCGCCGCCGATTTTTTGGAGACGCAGCATCACGGCGTAGTAATTGGCTGTGCGCACAATGGGGCGCGTGCCGCCAGAGGGATTGGGATCACTAAGCGTGAAGCGCCCGCTCATGGCCCCGCTCCGGGAGTTCAGGGAAATCGTCATCTTGAGTTTGTTGGAGAAACCGGGGCTGACGATGGCGGTATGATTGGTCCGAAGGCTGAATGCCTGAACGTTCTCCGCAGCCTGGGCCGCTGTATCAATCCCACCGTGAGTGAGGGTAACTTGGATATTATTGACGCTCGGAGGAAGAGGTAAATTGAGCAGAAGGTCTCCAGATGCGGGACGCAACCAGCGGCTGCCTAGTGCCGCGAGAGTATGGTCGGGGAAGCCATCCCGATAGTTTCGCGCCGAGGCTGATGTCTCTGGTTTTTTGAACCATGAAACGTCGCCTCCGACATCATTATCCGCGAAGGCAGATGCTCCGTCGAGATGGATCGAGATCCAACCCTGGGCGGAGCCGAGAGATCGATTCAATAGCCGTTGGAGTGGGAACAATCCCGCATCATCCATAATGGTGGTGTGTACAACGCTGCCGCCATCGGCCATCCGGCCAGCCCAGCGAACGGCCCCGGAGGTGGCAATTGTGATGATTCCGTAGCCATGCCCTTTCGGATAGACTGGGTCAGAATCAAGGATGGCAGGTGGCGTGAGGAGCGCTGTATATTGGCCAGCAAAATCAGTAGCGGGATGATTGCGAGAGTGCCAAGCGTTTCGCACGCCAGTGGCTGGCACTGTATCGATGCCGTCAGTTATTGTGCCTGTGACTGCACCAGATGTTTTATTGATCGTGATCGAAAAGGTGAGGGCGGGCAAGGTGCGACCTCGAGACACCAAGATTCTTGCTGTCGGATCGATACCCTCAACGGCATCGAGCCGTCCACGGAAACGCCAAGTGCGTGCACCAAAAGTCAGTGTTCCTGAAGCCGCACCCGTCGCCGATGTAGAAAGGCGGAACATGCCGCCCAGAAAATCCTGAGACATGCTGAGGTGTCGATCAACCAACCCGTGGAAAGTTCCTATTCCCGCATCTGGGAGCGCAGAAACTGGAATAGTGGTGCTGATTGTTGGGCTGGTGCCCGCAAGGTTGCTGGCTGACATTTTGACTGTGTAAGAGCCCGTTCTCACTGGCTTTCCGCTCAGTTGACCGGTGTAACGGTTGTATGTAACGCCACTGGGGAGGCCTGTGATGCGGAATGAGGTAGGTACGTTTTGTGCCGTTACGATGTCGGTTACGCTACCGCTTACTGTCCAAGGCAGAATCGGCACAAGCGGATCAACGATGGGCTTGTGGCGGATTGAGACTGTGCGGGCTCCTGTATCAAGGGTCAGTGTGCCCATCGTGACGCGACAAACGTAATTTCCAGCGTCGGGGTCGTTGGCTGCTTTAATGGTTAGTTTGGTTCCATTCGCCCCGGCGATGCGGGCGTCAACGGGGAGGGGATTGCCGTCCTTCAGCCATTCATAGCTGAGAAGCCCCGTTGGTGCGGATGCCGACACCGTTAGGGTGAGCGTGGCATTCTCGTTGACGATGACGGTGGACGGCGCGGCATTGACGATACCCAATGGTGCCGCTGCGGCAAGGTCCGTTCCACTCGCATTGGTTACGAGGACACTGTAGTTACCCGCATGCGACAGAGCCGTCGCAGGAATGACATAGGTGCTGGCCAGTGCCGCTGTGCCGGAGATGGATACGTTATTTTTACGCCAGCGAACAGTCTGAGGAGTGCCGCCTATAGCTGTAAAATCGAACGTCGCGGGGGTTCCTAAGGCCACGAGTTGTGGCTGGGGATCAACGGTGACTACCGGCACTGGCATCGCTGGAGTCGTGAACGTCTTGTCCGCTCCAAACGTCGTTCCGTTGGCGCTGGTGGCTACGAGTCGGTAATGATAAACCTTTTTGTGGGTTAAGCCTGTTAGCGGGGCAGACACAGGGAGGGCTGCCGTGCCGTCGCCGATCATTTCTGTCGAAGTTCTTTCGCCATACGCGATGGTGGCTCCATATTCAAAATGCGTATCTGTCATGAATGCATTAGGATTTGCCAATCCGTTGAGTGTGGCAGTGTTGTAATCAACCAGAGTCGGATCTTCAGTCGTCACCAAGGGGCGATTAGGTGCCGACGATCCGAATTCCGCCATCCCAATATCGACCGCAGCCCCGGCCACACGGGCATTGCCCTCAAAGTCAAGTTCTCCAACTGCCGGCGTAAACAGTGGATCTCCAGCGTCCACGGCAGCGGAGGTCACCTGGAGTGAAAAATCGAAACCAGCCGGGTTTACAAAATCGACACTCGTTACGAAGACGGAGTGACTGTCTTGGCCGGAAGCGGTGCGCCAAGCCGTGAAACTGTTTTTGTAGTGCCGCTGCCACTCAAACTCTGCACTGCCGCTGGCGGTGCCGCTGTAGAGATTCCAATCGATCGAATCGGTGGCAAAGGTGCAGGTGGTAGTGTGATTAAGGATGAACTGTTTTGTGCTGGTATTGCAGACGATGATGTTGTGAGTGATCTCAGTGCCGGAAATGTTGTTCTGAAGATTGATCTGGCCATTGTCCACTCCGTCCACGTCATTTTGATATAAGGTGTTGTGAGTGAAGCTGGAATTGGTCGTTCCCCCGACTCCGGCACTGAAGCCACCAACAAAAATCCCACCCTGGTGATTGTGACGAAGCAGATTGTTGCGCACGATGACCTGATCTGCGTTGTGGCCTGTGTTTTCACAGCCAACCTCAATGCCGAAATTGCATTGGTAAATGTGATTCCGCTCAATGACCGTCAACGCGCCACCATCGACATAGACGCCGCCAGCGGAACGTGCGCCGCCTCCTGTTGTGAGGCTGCCACCATACGCAGGATTGTATGCGCTATCGATGTCATGGATTTCGTTCTGGGCAATCAGGCCATTGCGGGCGA
>CAZCAL010000313.1:0-3317 GCA_964496625.1 uncultured Verrucomicrobiaceae bacterium
CGCCTAAAGCCGATTGAATACGAGAATGACGATGGCAGCGTCTTCATCCGCGTCCATGGGATGATGAAACCGAGGCGGCATATTTGGTCGCATTCTCTGAGAAAATTGAAGAGTGGCTTGATGCGGGAGCGGGGAGCTGCCTGTTGGCAAACGATGACGCTGCGGTGGTGGTCGAAAATGCTCTGCGCCACTTCGATGGTGCACGCTACGTTCTGGACGAATTTGTCATTATGCCAAATCATGTCCACGTTCTCGTCAAGCCGTTGGTGGGTCATGATCTATCGGGCATCATGCATTCGTGGAAGACGTTCACTTCCCGCGAAATCAAGAAGTTGTATGGGCTTGGGGAAGAACCCTTTTGGCAGGCGGAACGATTTGATCATGCGCTTCGAAGTGAAGAAGCATTGATAGCGAAGCGGCGATACATCCGGGACAATCCGGCGAAGGCGAAACTACGCAGCGGATTCCGCGTTGGCAGCGGGATCGGAGTTGAGACCACGGGTAGCTCAGGCATCCTGCCTGACCCAGGTGATTCGGGCATTCTGCCCGAAGCGGGTAGGATACCCGCCGGACCCGTCTCAGGCGGGACGCCTGAGCTACAGGTTGTCGGTGCGGGGAATTTTGTGCGGACGATGTTGCTGCCGCATCTGGTCGGGAAGATCCCGCTCGGAACGGTGGTGAATCAGACGGGACTGAGCGCGCGGCAGGTGCGTGAGAAGTTTGGCTTCAAGGATGCCGAGACTCATTTTGAGCCCACTTCGGGTGCGGTTCTCATTGGCACCCGACATCATCTCCATGCCCCGCTGATTCTGCGTGCCCTGAGCGCTGGGATGCAGGTGTTTGTGGAAAAGCCGCTGTGCCTGACACTTTCCGAACTAAGCGAAATCGATGCGGCAATGGCTGCTGGTCAGGGCAGCGTGATGGTCGGATTCAATCGGCGATTTGCGCCAGCGACCGCAGAACTGCTGCGTGTGATGAAGAACGTGCCAGGGCCGAAGTCGATGTCCTTCCATGTGTCTGCGGGAACCTTGGCTCCTGATCACTGGTATGCAAATGTTGCTGAAAGTGGTGGGCGTGTGGTGGGCGAAGCATGCCACTTCTTTGACTTTGCGTGCTGTGTCCTGGGGCGGCCCGTCCGCGTTTCTGCCCAAACGGTAGGCCGTTCCGATATGCCTGACTCCATCACTGCCCAGGTGGAGTTTGAAGATGGCTCAAGCGCACAGATTATCTACTCTGCAGCAGGCGATTCGGCGTTTCCAAAAGAGACTTTTCGGGTGTTTGGCGCCGGTGTGGTGGTGGAGGGGGAGAACTTCCAGTCCCTGACGATTCACCAAAACCGCAAGCGGACGGCGAAGAAATTCAACGGTAAAGGGCATGCAGAAGAGATGGCGGCCTGGTTGGCATTTCTGCACGGTAAATCGCCGCATCCACTGCCGTATGCGCAATCCAGGCAAAGCATGTTGCTGACATTCTCTGCTCTGCAGGCTATCCGGGAACGCCGTTTGGTGGACCTCTAAATTGATGAGTTTGACTCAACAGATCGGCTGGTATTGGAATCGCCTGCGGGCGATGGATGCGGCTGAAATTAGTGATCGCCTCTGCGCGAAAGCAAGGCATCTGACTGAGCGACCAGTGGCTGCCGAGACGGCGAATTTTCGGTTAGGGCCGCCCGTCGGCGCTTTGCCGTTACTCGCCCGCAAGGATCATTGTCCAGCGATCCTACGGACCCAAATCGCGGCGGATGTAGCGGAGATCTCGGCGGGGAAATTTCGCTTGTTTGGCTGGTTTGACGCAACGGTCGGTTCCCCTCCAGCGTGGAATCGCGACTTCCTCCGCAATGTCGATGCTCCTGTCGCTGGGGATAGCGCCGGGATCAATCATCGTCAGATGCCCGGTGGCGCTGACTGCCGTGCAATCTGGGAGATCAATCGCTGGTCAGAGATCGTCCGTTTGGCACAGCACGCTTGGTTGGCCGATGACCTCGAAGCTGCTCGATTGGCGCAAGCATGGATCGCCGATTGGTGTGAAGCAAATCCGTTGGGGCAGGGGATCAATTGGACAAGCCCTTTGGAAGCAGGCCTCCGGCTGATGAATTTTGTCTGGATTGATGGGCTGCTGAGAGCAGTGAGTGATGCACAGGTTTCTTCTGCTCAGGACGTGCTGGCGCATCGGGTGGTTCCAGGCCACGCCCTCTGGGTGTGGCGGAATCGATCTGTGGGTTCTTCAGCGAATAATCATCTCATTGGAGAATTGGCTGGCGTGCTCATGGCGGCACGTCGCTGGCCGAGCTTGGCCAGGATTTGCTGCTGTGCCGAGCGGGCTTGGGATTTGCTGAAGACGGAGGCTCTGAGGCAGTTTGCAACAGACGGAGGGAACAGGGAGCAGGCGCTCCATTACCACCTCTTTGCCTGGGAGATGCTGTGGCAGAGTGCGCGAATGATGGATGGTGCTGGGGGGGAAGTTTGGACACGACTGCACCGTGCTGCGGACTACTTTTGTGCGTTGAGTCTGAGCCGTGATGGCTGGGAGTTTGGAGATTCTGATGACGCGCAGATCACCCCTTTGACACTACGTCGGCAAACCATGGCAAGCGAGTGGCGCTCATGGTTCGAGGGGTCAGAGGACGGCGCGGCGTTGGGCTTTTGGTTTGGGGAATGCCCTTTCGATTGCGCGCCACAGCGCTTTGCTAGTTGGCGCGTTTTTCCAGAAAGTGGGATGGCTTCGGCGGTCTCAGGGGAGTGGTTTGCTCGTTTGGATGGCAGCCCATTGGGGTTGGGTGGAATCGCGGCGCACGGGCATCTAGATGCGATGCATCTCTCGCTGGAACTGGGCCACGAGGCCTTGATTGTTGATCCTGGCACGGGTGCCTACTATGCGGATGCTGATCTGCGGACGAAGCTGGCGGGCTGGGAATTTCATAATGGCCCCGTGCCTCTTCTTGGCCGCGCCTTGCCCAAACGTACCGGGCCGTTTTTGTGGACGGAACACCATGTGCCACCTCTGCTGGAGGCAGCGGATGATGTGTGTGAGGTCCGATTTGCCTGCCAGGTTGGTTTTGTGCGGCGTCGCGTGTTCGTGCTTCCTGCTGGCAGTGGATGGCGCGTGGTGGACGAGACTCCGACAAAATTGTCCCATGCGGTGCGGTGGCGGTTGGCACCGGGGTGGGAGATGGAAATGCAGCTGGATCGTCAAATTATTTTCCGGCACGCCAATTGCGGTTTAAGGGTGGAGCTAATGATCTCAGGTTCAGAAATAGAAAGTGTCTCGGTCACGCTCGGCGATGTTTCGCCCCGCTTTGGACAAGTGTGCAAAGGTCT
>CAZCAL010000313.1:3327-5989 GCA_964496625.1 uncultured Verrucomicrobiaceae bacterium
GAGTTTCGCCATCAGTTGATTTCAGAATGGAAGGCGGTAGAGCGATGAAAGTAGCTGTCTTTGGTCTTGGTTACGTTGGGGCGGTGACGGCTGCTTGCCTGGGTGAACGCGGTCACTCAGTCGTTGGTGCGGACGTGCAGCAGGGGAAGGTGGACGCGTTCAACCGGGGCGAGTCCCCCATCGTTGAGCCTGAGCTTGATGCATTGCTCGGGGCGACTCGGGATGATTCCCGATTGCGCGCGACGACGAATGCTGGTGAAGCAGTGCAGGCGACCGATGCGGCGATTGTCTGTGTGGGCACACCGTCGCTTGAATCTGGCAGACTGAATTTGGACTTTGTGAGGAAGGTCTCAGAACAAATCGCCGCAGCGATTGCGAAACGTGCGACACCTTATGTGGTCATCTTTCGCAGCACGATGTTACCCGGTAGCACTCGGACGTTGGCGAATGATTTTTTTGGTCCTCTCCTCCAGGCTGGAAGAGTGCGGATTTACTATTGCCCTGAGTTCCTTCGCGAAGGTACAGCGGTCGCAGATTTCCGACTGCCCTCGCTGAGTGTGATCGGCACCATTGATGGTGGACCGCCAGCGTCTAGCGAGGCCGCAGAATTGTTGGGAGATGGCGCGGAGGTACTAACTTGGGAGGGATCTGAGCTGATCAAGTATTCCTGCAACTACTTCCACGCGCTCAAGGTCGGTTTTGCGAATGAAATTGGCCGTCTGGCGAAGTTTGCGGAGGTGGATGGTGGCCGCGTGATGGATGTGGTTTGTCGGGATGAGCGACTCAATATCTCGCGCTACTACATGAAGCCGGGCAATCCGTTCGGCGGCTCTTGCCTGCCGAAAGACGTGAGTGCTCTGAAGTCGCTGGCTCGGATGGAAGGGGTGCATTTGCCGATATTGGAGAGTGTGCTTGATTCCAATCAGGCTCACTTGGATCTGCTGCTGAAGCTGGTGAGCGGTCATCCGACCCGACGTGTTGGATTGCTGGGCTTGGCCTTCAAGTCCGACACGGATGATTTGCGTGGTAGCCCGATGGTAGCGCTGGCGGAGACACTGCTGGGGCGCGGCTACGAACTGCGTGTTTATGATAAGTCGCTGAATCTGTCCCGCTTGATCGGGGCGAACGAGGCGGAGATCCAGCGTAGGATGCCGCACTTGGCGCAACTCTTGAAACCCACTGCGGAGGAAGTCGTGCGTGACAGTGACTTGATCGTTGCATCCCAGAAGTGCGTGGATGTTGAATCCTTGCGCGGAGTGGTGCGCGGTGACCAGCGTGTGATTGATGTGAATGGTTGGGCAGACTTGAAGTCACTGCCGTGGGGATACGAAGGATTGTGCTGGTGAAACGGGTCCTCATCTTGGTGGAAAACCTTCCGGTGCCACTTGATCGGCGCGTGTGGCAGGAGGCTTGTGCGCTGCGGGATGCGGGACATCAGGTGACGGTGGTGTGCCCGCGCATGAGGGGCTACGTTGAGCCTTATGAGGTGCTGGAAGGGATCACGATCTATCGCCACTGGATCGCTGGGGAGGCACGATCGAAGGCAGGCTTCTTCTGGGAGTACCTGACGGCGGTATGGGGCCAGTGGTGGTGTGCACTGCTCGCCTGGAGAAGACGGGGATTTGATGTGGTCCATCTGTGCAATCCGCCGGACATTCTCTTCTTGGTGGCGTTGCCATTTAAGTGGTTGGGCGGTGTGAAGGTAGTGTTTGATGTGCACGATCTTTGGCCGGAGATGTTTGCGGTGAAGTTTGGGAGACGTGGCCCGATTCATGCCTTGGTGCGCTTAGCAGAGCGGTGCACGCTGGGCATCGCGGATCAGGTCATCGCAACGAATGAAAGCGTGCGAAATAAGATCCTAGAACGCAGCAACACACTGGCTGAAAGCGTGACCATCGTGCGCACCGCGCCGAAGGATATGGATACTAGCGCAGTGGTTGATGAATCGTTAAAAAACGGGCGGGCATTTTTGGTGGGTTATATTGGTGTGATGGGAGATGCTGACGGAGTCGATTACCTCATCCGCGCTGCGCATGAGGTGGTGATGAGAATGGGCCGCAAAGACGTGCAGTTTCTGCTAATGGGCACTGGGCCGGAGTTTGATGCGCTGCGCCGGTTACGCGATGAACTGGGCTTGGTCGATTATGTGACGATGCCAGGTCGTGTGACGAACGAGTCTCTTTTCAGCGCATTAAAAACCATGGACCTGGGCGTGGCCTGCGATCCGATCAATGAATACAACGATCACTGCACGATGAACAAGACGCTCGAGTACATGGCGTTTGGGAAGCCGCAGGTGATGTTTGGAACTCGTGAAGGACGTTTTTCCGCCGGTGATGCCGCCACCTACGTGATGGAAAACTCCGCCGAAGCGCTGGCGCAGGCGATCATCGAAGTATTGGCTGATCCAGGCGGAAGGCAACGCATGGGCACTGAGGGCCGTCGCCGATTGGTGGAAGAACTAGGTTGGGAGAAATCGGCGAAAAATCTGCGCGAGGTTTATGGGCGGCTTTGTGCTTGAGGTATTGAATCGGATGAATCGTGCACTCTTTTTGATCTTTTTGGCTGGTGTTGTGACCGCAGGTGTACTGGGCACTGAAACGCGGCTGCTGTTTTTGTGGCCTGCTTGCATCTTACTGGGGTTCGCGGGGCTGATGGCCAT
>CAZCAL010000314.1:0-876 GCA_964496625.1 uncultured Verrucomicrobiaceae bacterium
CAGCAGCAGCGAGGCTTTTACCCTCTTCAGATTCTGCACTGGTCACCGCAATAACCCCGCCCAGACCACTCCGTGTCAGCGCCTGCTGCTCCAGAGTCACGGTCAACTGCTGAAGCGATGCCGCGGCTCCAGCTGGCTCGGCGCGGAGGACGCCTGCAAGCACAGCGTCACACTGCGCGGCCCAATGAATAAGTGGAAACTGCGCTAGCACAGTGGGCCGACCGTTGCTCATCAAGGTCATGGGTGGCGGCAGCTGCGCCGTAGGAATTTGCGTTTGCGGCGGTCGGGAGGCTGTCTGCGGAATCTGCGAGTACGGGGGAGGCGGTGCCAGATTGAATGGGCTATGTTGCGTTTGGGCGGTACCAGAAGGATTGAAGGCCGGTTGCTGAGGCAAAGGTGGAGCAGCAGGCGTTGTGGCAGACCGCTGCGCTGGGACCTCCGCAAGCAGCGGCTTGACATGGTCTTCAAAAAGTCCCATTCCGAGCGGAACGCCCAAAAAGAATAGACCAAAGCTCATCATTGATGCAATGAGGGCGACCATTTTGTTCGGTTTCAGCGCCTTCTCCGGTGGAATCGCACTGTCGGAGATGCGCAGCGTTCCCGTATCGGTGAAGCTGCCAGTCAGCGTCGCTTGATTCATTCGGGTCACCGTTTCTTGATAGATCTCACGAGCCATCTTGACCTGACCTTCCAGCATGTTCTCCTGGATCTGCTTGTCCCCGAGTGAGATCACGTTCGTCCGCGCCTGATCAACCTGTTTTTTCTCAAGGGTGGCAACGATTTGTTCATACATCGCCGAAGCTTTTTGAGCGTTGGCTTCTTTGTAATCCTGCCAATATCGCCATCCAAATAGCAATGCCAAGCCCAGCACCAGTC
>CAZCAL010000314.1:886-5979 GCA_964496625.1 uncultured Verrucomicrobiaceae bacterium
AAAGTCATCAACCTGACGTGTCTGTGTCTCGACCTCCTGGGCGACCATTGCCGCAACAGCCTGAACAAAGGCATCCAGCTTTGTTTGCTGTTCCGTGATCTCATTGTTCAATGCAATAATACGAGGGTGACGCGGCCCGCAGGTCTCTTGTAGAATCGTCAATTCGGCCCGTCGATCGGTCAAAGTTTTGCGCGCCGCTGAGACATCACCATTTTCGGCGATCACACGCACTTCCATGAGATCCCGTCCAGATGCTCGCGTTTGCTGAATTGTTTCGAGATCATGTCTAGCCTTGGTTAAGCGGACTTGCGCCTCCGACAGGGCTTGGGTCAGCAACCGCACCTGCGAATCACTCGGATCAGAGGCAGTGCCCTCTTTCATCACGCTCGCCTGCTGCCGATAGGCAACGAGACGCTCCTCTGCCTCACGTAGCTTTTTGGCCTGCTCATCACTCTGAACCTTCAGGAACTCCGACGTCATGCGGGGTGCGCTCAACTCTTGATCCGCAACATAGGTAATGTAGCTCTCCGCAAACTTATTGGCTAAATCAGCAGCTAATGCAGCATTGCTTCCCCGAACTTGGATCCGCAGAATGTGCGAGTCCTTCAAGGGTTCAACTCTCACTGCGGCGGTGATCTTTTTGATGAACACTTCGCGCAAATTTGGTGCCTTCTTCTCTGCACCTAGGCCTATAGCATCGAAGACGCGAGTTGTGAACGAAACCGTCTGAAGATCTGGCAGCACGTAGCTGTCACGATACTCCTCAGGAAGATGATCGCAAAAGTACTCAGCAAACCTGCGCGACTTCAATTCGGTGCGGTGATTGTTGACCAGCATCGGCGCACTCAATTCACCGACTCCAGATCGCGATTGTTCATTGAAGTTGAACGGATTGCTATCCTGAATACGCAGCAGCAATTGAGACTCTGCCTCGAACACCTTCGTCCCGGTGCCGAGCATGATAAAGGCAAGGACAGCGACCGGCAATGCTACTACAGCACCCAATTTCCAGCGCTTGCGCAAGTAACCAATCAGGTCTGCGACGCTGATAACCGTCTCAGATGGCTCCTGTTGCACGGGCACGACAGCCGGAGCGGGCGGCGGTTGCATGGAGCCCACGTGAACGTTCTGCGGCAGCGCCAATTCCGACCCAGTCCCCTGGCCACGCGGCACCGTCAGCGCCTTGGACGACTGATCAATGGTTTGCAATGCAAAAGGGGAAGACATAGCAGAGGGTGGGGGCACGTTCAGACTGTCACGGGTTGCGTAACGTTCATTGGCTTGGTTGGGGATGCCTGACATAGGTTCATGGCGTTTAGAATAATTTGATTCACAATTTTCACATCGAACACCTGCTCCGCCAGTCTGCGGCTTTCCTGGCCGAGCGCTGGAATCTTAGACGGGTCGGCAAGAAGTGATTCCATCGCGGAAACAACCGCAGAGACATTTTGAGGTCTGACTAGAAATCCATTTTCGCCCTCCATCACAGGCTGCATCTCTGATTTTTGATTGAGGCCCTTCTTCGTTAGGCGAACGCATTCTTTTGCACCAACCGAGTCGGTGGTAATGACTGGCAGTCCCGTGGATAATGCCTCCAAGGTCGCATGAGGCACGCCTTCGCGATACCAAGTGGGCAGCACAAACACGTGCATTGTTTGGATCAAAGCAGCGACATCCTTCACCATGCCATGATGTTTCAGTAGTCCCTCGTCTTCCCAGGCGGCGACCTCTTCCTCGCGGATACGATTTGGATTTGGATCAAAGGGGCCGATCAAATGAAACTCAGCCAGGGGAAACCGCTTTTTGACCTCCCGGGCGGCTTCAGCAAAGACCTGGACGCCTTTGCTGATCAGCAATCGGCTAACGAGTGCAAACCTAACACATCCCTTCTCGAGTCCCTCATCACCACGCCAATTGCGTTGGGAGAATTCATTCACGTTTACACCCGATCCAGCTGTCACGTGCACTGGCACATTCTTGGGCAGAAGATCAAGATCTTTGAAGAGCGCTAGATCATCGTGATTTTGCATGAAGATGACATCTGCACGACGCAGCGCAAAACGATGCAAAGCTTTGGAAACCCAACTCACCAACTTACCTTTCAGCGTCGTCGGCTTTACGAAAGTGAACCCTAATCCTGGCAGTAAAGCATAGATCTTTGGCACCCCTGCCAGCCGCGCCACGACACAACCATAAACCACTGATTTGATCGTGTAAGCAAAGAGGGCGTTAGGTTTTTCCTCCTTAAACATGCGCCACATGTCCATCCATGTTTCGCGATCTCGCACCAGATTCACCCGACTCCGCACCATGCGGATAGGGCGATGGTGTCCCCCTAGCCTCTTCACAAAGGTTCTGACGTGCTCGTAGTCCTCGGCGGCTGAAGTTACCACTTCACAGCCCACCTCGGCCAGGTCTTTGATTAGATCGCCTCGATGGTAAATCAGGGTGTTTGCGTCAGCAGTTAGGACAATGACTTTCATGCCTGCGCTCCCTCCTTTCTCGCCCCTGCGCCATTTCCAGAGGCGGATGCAGCGCCCTCTCTCCAATTCGTGTATAGCCGCTTTATGCCTCGCATAAGGCGAAAAATCCTTGCACGCATACTTCCAGAGTTAAAACACTCGATGTCCATCACTCGGCGACAACCTTTCCCCCAGTGGATTTTATAATCGTAGTCTCCCGGCAGCAACTCGATCGACCGCAAGCCGTTTTCGATCCCCCACTTGAGAGTCTCTCCGAGGACCAATTGCCCAGCAGAGATTCTCTGAAAGCTGGGGTCCCATCCCGTGTTGTAGTACCAGAGTCGGTTATCCTCACGGAAGCAATAGGCCGCACCTCCCACACGCCCGTCCATTTCCAATAGCAACATCAGAATGCGCCCGGATGGCACCCATCGCTCGACCAAATTCCGGTGAAAATCTTTGACGACTGGGTGCAAAAAATTGCTCCCCCCCCCCACCCACTGCATGGCATGGCAACGCAAAAACTCATCATACGCGATTGAGTATTCCACGTCGCGTCCGGCCACCAGCACCTTGCCTCGGTGATTCTCAAAGAATCTTCGTGCCTTCCGTCGATATTGAGACCTCCAATTCGGGGAACGTGAACGCGCATACGCATCCCATGTCTCAGGGATCGCAATGAAACGTGAATCACTAACGTTAAGGGTTGCTGCGCCAACTCCACATTCCGCAAGTGCTGCCATGATTTGTAGCGCACTGGGCGACTCCGCATGCATGACTTGCAGATGCACCGCGTCCCATCGGGAACGGGTATGGGCAAAGGTTCGTGCCAGCGCAGCAGAAACCAACTCCTCATCCCCTTCAGCAACTAGAAAGTCCATGCCCTCGCTAACGACTTCGGAAAAACTGCCCATGAAGCCGACTTGACGCAGATACCTGCGGACACCCTCCAACCTCCTGCCGATAATCAAAGGGGCAATCCCCCGAATCACCCCACTGCGGGCATCTCTCGCAACCCCGACTATCAGTTCGAAGCGATTCGAATACTTCTCCCACCAAAGCCGAACCCAGTCCCAATTCATGAAGGGAGTCTTCGTTGCGCAGAGCTTTGCCAACCGATTCCAATCCTCCTCAAGTCGCAAAAACTGAGCCGTAGTCTCCACTAAGTCCAGACGCAATCCAACTGCAGCCAAACTCTCTGAGGCGGCACCCTGAGCGAAGTGAGATGGGGAGATGGAAGGGGCAGCAGTCAATTTGTGGCGGTGGTAGCGGTTGACGGAACTTTCACTGCAGGCAAAATCACGTCGACAGGTTTGGATAGGAGCCTCGCGATCTCGCGGCGTGCGGCATAGAGAGCATCTGGGTCATCACGCCATAGACCAAACCCCTCCGCAAATCCCGCCGAGGCGGCCACGGCCGCATCACGGCCCTTCGCCGCAGCGAGGAGGCTCAGGTAGTCGTAGTCTTCCATCGATTCACGCAGCCACTTTAGCCGCATGGAGGCCACTGGCTGATTGGTCCCATGTCGATATTTGGTCGCGGGATAGATGAAAAAACCGTCGCCATTGAAGGTCGATCCATTGCTAGCCAGAAAGCTGCCCGCATCCCTCCAGGGGTCGATATCTTTTTCAAAATGCACCACATCCCAATACGTCAGTCCAGTGATGCCATGCCGCATCAGCAGCCAGGGCACGACTCGGTGGTTCAGCGGCGGATAGTCTGTGCACCAGACTGGTGGATGAGCTTCCTTCAATACGTCGGGGCGTCCATTCGCATCGTCCCAGGCGTCCGAAACTTGAACCAAGGCAGCGTATGTCCACACCTCATCGCCAGCAGCGATCCGCCGGGCGATATCACGGTGCCCAGATTTGGCCTCCATATCCTCATAAACCGCGCTAAAATGCGGCACCCAAATATCGGCAGCACCCTCAAGGGTTCCCCACGCCGGATTGTCCGGCGTAGGCTGCTCCGTCACCAGGAGCGGTAGGCGAACGCCGTAATTTGCCTCCGCTTCATGGTAGAAAGCCCCCCAATCTCTGACCGTCTGATACGCTTTTGCATCATTAGGTTCGTCCAGATTCATCATGATGACGTAGCCGCGATCCGCACAGTGAAAGCGATCCAGGAGCTTCATCCAATCAGTGACGTAGCGCTGCGCTGCATTTCGATCTCGCCCCAAAGGGTCGGCGAATGGCCATTGAGGTCCCATCGGCACCGAAATGGTCGCGGCATGTTGATGGAGAAGATGCCTCCGCAATTCTTTTTCAGCCTTATCAGGATCAAGCTCTCCGGTATGTGCATCAGGATAGGTTCCGCGCAGCTCGTTGACCGAGAGGCGATGCTGCGCCAGCAAATCCGTATACGCTGTTAGCAACGCCTGTAGTTCCGGAGTCGGGTAGTCGGCGCTACGATGAAAGCCATGAATCTCCGCGACTCGCCGCCATGAGAGCGCAAAGGATGTCCGCAATGTGGGCACTACTGGCAGATCGAAGCCCCACACAGTGACACGATACTTCGTTTGAAATTCTTCCCCTGTGGCTAGGCGAACTGTCACCTCGCCCTCATAGTCCCCGGCAGTGCTGCCATACGGAACAAACACATCGACCCAGAAAGGCACATTCACTCGCGGCG
>CAZCAL010000315.1:0-5965 GCA_964496625.1 uncultured Verrucomicrobiaceae bacterium
CTCAGTCGGTAGAGCAGGGGATTGAAAATCCCCGTGTCGGCGGTTCGATTCCGTCCCGAGCCACCTCTTGAATGATTTGGGTTGAAGCCCTGCGCCGCCGCTGCGATGGCAGTGGGATGCATGAACCGATACGAGCGGTGCTCTTTGATTTTGATGGCCTAATTGTGGACACGGAAAGTGTCGGCTATGAGACTTGGCGTGAACTATTCGCGGAGCATGGTCATGTGCTGCCTATCGAGGTGTATGCACAGGTGGTTGGCTCGGATTTCAATCAGGCTTACGATCCTCGTCGTGACTTGGAGGAACGCACCGGGATCTCGTTCAATTGGGAAGAAGTGGAACTGCTGCGGAGGGCTCGCGAGGCAGAGATCCATGAGGGGATGCACCTTTTGCCCGGCGTGATGGATCGGTTGGAGGAAGCGCGTGCGCTTGGGTTGCCCTGTGCGGTGGCGTCGAGCAGTCCGCTATCCTGGGTGGGAATGTGGATGGATCGGCTAAAGCTGCGCCCCTATTTTCATCATCTGACGACGTTGGACGATACTGGGAAGGTGAAGCCGGATCCAAGCCTGTTTTTACATGCAGCCGGGCGTCTCGGCGTCACTCCGGAGCAGGCTCTGGTTTTTGAGGACTCGCTAAACGGTCTGCGTGCGGCAGTGGCTGCGGGAATGCGCTGTATTGTTGCGCCGGGTCCTCTGACCCGTCATCTGTCCTTTGACGGGGCGTTGCGCAGGGTGGGGGCACTGACTGAAGTGAGCCTGACAGAGTTTATCTTGTCTGAATCTTGAGTGCAGATGTGGCTGACGCTTGACAGTGAGCTGTAGAGACATACTATTCCGGCCCCTTTCTTCACAGGGAGGCGGTTTTTGTTCGGCAGGGTAGCTCAGCGGTAGAGCAGGGGACTCATAAGCCCTTGGTCGGGAGTTCGATTCTCCCCTCTGCCACCAAACAAAAACTGACGGGGTGGTCGGAACTATTTTTCCGCGATGTAAAGTGACGCAATCCCCAGCGTCAGGGGGCGGCAAGAAGCCGTTCGAAAGCCGTTGGACTGGATCAGGTCGATCATCGCTGCTCCAGAGGGGAATTTCTCGATGGATCCGCAGAGATACTCGTATGCTTCTCGCTGTCCTGTGATGGCTCCTGCAATCCTCGGCATGATGTGTTTGAGATAGAACAAATAAGCTTGCCGAATGCCGGGAAAGTTGGGAATGGAAAAGTCCAGCACCATGAGCTGACCTCCTGGGCGGAGGACGCGGCTCATTTCTTGCAGTGCGGCGGGCCAAGACGCCATGTTGCGCAGCCCAAACGCGACCGTGATAAGGTCTGCGGCAGCATCTCGGATGGGCAAGCGCAGTCCATCCGCGGCGATGAGATGAGGGAAGCCTCGCGACTGTGCTTCCCGCATCATCGGAACAGAAAAATCGCCGCCAAGGATTCGTGCCTCTGGCATTGCCGCCTGGAGGCTCTGTGCGAGGTCGCCGCTACCCGTCGCAAGATCTAAGATCATCTTGGGTTCGCGCTCTGAGGCAAGTCTGGACGTGGTTTTCCGCCACAGCACGTCGATGCCAAGACTTAGCACATGATTGGCGAGGACGTAGCGGCTGGCGATTCCAGCGAAGGCTTTGCGAACAAACCGGGCGTCCTGCATGAGTAGTAAATCTCGACCCGGCTTCCGTCCATCGACTGATGGTGCTCGCGAGAGGACTCGAACCTCCACGATGTTACTCACTAGAACCTGAATCTAGCGCGTCTACCAATTCCGCCACGCGAGCAAATCTTGGAAAACCAGGGGCGAGATACTCCGCTACGCCTCGAATTTCTCAAGGGGAAAAATGGGAAACTTTCTTTTCCATGATTCCAGGGGCTATTCGCCAGAGCGGTGGATCGTTAAGTCGGGAACGCGGAAGAGGCAAAAAGCGTCAGGCTGCGGTTGGGGGCCGTTGCGTGACTGTGTCGGTGAGTAAAAGTATAGCTTTCCATCTTGTCCAAAAGACAGACCGTCTGGGTTTAGCAGGCGCGGATCGTTAATCAGCGGGACGAAGACTCGCCGAGAGGCTTCGATGACGACAATACCGCGGTTGGCGATATCGGTGACAAACAGATTACCCTTCGCATCAATAGCCATGCTGGAGGAAAAGGGCTTGGTGGCCCAGGTTTCGACAGCTTTGGAGACGGCGTCGGTGGTTGCCTTGGTGTCCGCCAATACGGAAGTCCGAATGCGATAGATACTGCGAGATTGGCGGGCGCAGAAGTAGAGCCACTCGCTTTTTTTGTCGAGGCAGAGGGAGTTGACCCCGCACTGCGGCATCACTGTGCTGCCGTCTAGACGGCGGGTTTCCATGGTTGCACCACCTGAGGATGGCAGCAGAACGGTTACGTCTGGCTGAACGCAGACATCTCCTTGCAGAACGCGGCGGGCGAGACCGGTAGAGCGGTCAAGCACGAGAATGGCGGCGTCGGCACCGTTGGCCGGGTCGGCGAGATAGGTCAGACTTGAGTTTGGATCCACTGCAATATCTGCGACGAATGAGGTGGGGCTGACGGCGGGGGCTGCGAGGTTAAAGACGGACTGGAGGCGCTGCTTGTCTTCGTTCCAGGCGATCACTTTCGGGGCGGTTTCAGTGCGTCTGCCGTTGTCCACCATCCAAACGAGGCCATCGTTACTGGATTGAAGCCCACTGATCGAATCCAGAGGCAAGGCTTCGCCCACTGCTGCCTCGCTCATGCTGGGGCTCGGAAAAGGCAGAACGGTGCCGCTCCGAGTTACCTTGACGGCTCGATTACGCGGTTTTTCGGATGGATTCACGCCCATCACCCAAGACCCATCCGGCGCACAAGCAATGGCGGAAGGTGGAAGGGATAGCTGATAGACGACTTCCAAATTATCGCTGAGCACAGGATCGCCCGCTGGGGTCGATTTGCTCAATGTTGCCAATAATGTGGCGCATAGCAGTGCCTTGGGCCAAATTGAGCGAGAGAGAAAACAGATGCTGATGGGCATTTGGGACCACTTAAGTGTGAGGCATACCCACTACCTGTTCAACGTGATTTTCTGATAACTGGCAGTTCTGCCCTGCGCTGCCTCAACCGATACCTATCGGTCGAAGAGTTCAGTTACCAGTTTTTGATCCACTTAGCACTGGTTTTGGGGTCGATCTTGGCGGCGTGGCTGTCTTGAGAGGTGTTCTGTTCATCCTCCCCATAGGACCAGAGGTCGTAAGAGCTGCTGTTAACTGCATCTGTGTTGGTTCCATTGGCACCGAAGGTGTATTGGAAGGGCTTGCTAAAGCCATCTACCATGACGTAGGTCCCATTGATTTTTTTCCAAGTGGTGGGAGGCATGTCCCGCATCATCGTGCGCGCTGCCTCTTCTTTGGTAAATCTGCCATCAGCTCCCTCTCCACCTTCACCTCCACCTACGACGATGGCATTATTGCCGTCGCCGCTCATCGCCTGATAAAGCATCGCTGCGCCACCACTATTGTAGCGTTTGGAGCCGATTTGAACTGTTTGACCCTTGTTGGCGGGTTCAGGGTATTCTTTGAATTCCGAGAAGTAGGAGGTCAAGCCCAGCTTAATGGCGGCGAAGGTAGCTTCAGTACGATTTCGCGCCGCAGCTTTGGTGGCGTAGGAGAACGCTCCGATGGTCATCGCCGAAAGGAGGGCGATGATGGCGATGACAACGAGCAGTTCGATGAGGGTGAAGCCTCTGCGAAGTGGGCGAGGTGCTGTTTGATACTTGGTGTGCATACGCGGGATGGACATCAAAATTGGGATTGCCGTTCAACCTGATCCTAGCCCCCGGAGCCGCCGGAGCTGAGGTTTTGGATGATGGAGATAAGTGGAAGGAACAGAGCCATAACGATGACGCCGACCACAACGGCCAGGAACACAATCATCAACGGTTCGAGGAGGGAGGTGAGAGCAGAAACGGAGTTATCCACTTCATCTTCATACACGTCCGCAATTTTCAGCAACATCTCTGGTAGCTGTCCAGTTTCTTCACCGACATCAACCATGGAAATAACCATCGGCGGGAAGACGCCGCTACCATCCAGCGGGGCGACCATAGACTCACCTTCCTTGACGGCATCATGCACTTTGTTGATGGCATCGGAAACAACCACGTTACCTGCGGTTTCCCGGGTAATGTTAAGCGCCTGGAGAATCGGCACACCAGAAGTCACAAGTGTTCCCAAAGTGCGGGTAAAGCGGGAAATAGCAGTCTTGCGCTGAACGTCGCCAAAGATGGGCATTCTCAGTTTGGCTTTATCAATGGCGACACGTCCGCCTTTTGTTGAGGAAAAGATTTTCCAGAACACGACCAAGCCGAAGGCCCCAATTGCCAGATAGATGAAATTGGCACCGATCCAGCGGGACATGCCGATCACCACCTGAGTGAGCCAAGGCAGGGGCTTGCCTTGAAGCATGTCTTTGAAAATACCTTCAAACTTGGGCACAATGACCAACATGAGAAAGATCATGATGGCGACAGCGATGAACATAACGATGATGGGGTAAACCATCGCCGCAACGATCTTATTCTTTAGCTTCTGTGCTTTTTCCTGATATTCGGCGAGACGGTTGAGAACGATTTCAAGCACACCACCCAACTCACCGGCTTTCACCATGTTGACGTAGAGCTTGTTAAAGATTCGTGGGTATTGCTGCAGACTTTCAGAGAAGGTGGAGCCGGTCTGAACGCTATCTGCAAGGGTATTGATAGTGCTCTTCATCACTGGCTGTGGCTCTTGGCGGCCAAGGACAGTGAGCCCACGAAGCAACGGCAACCCAGAATCAATCAGTGTTGCGAGCTGTCTGGTGAAAATCATCAATGTCTTGCCCTTGACCTTGGCCGTGCCAGTGGCTTTGACGGCGGCCTTCCCTTTAGCTTTGGCGGATGACGATTTAGCACGCTTCTTGATGCTTGCTGTGTCTCCTTTTCCTTCCTGGACGACTTGGGTAGGGTAAAGTTGCTGAGAGCGGAGGGCATTGATGGCCTCGGCATCGCTAGTGGCATCAATGACGCCGGCGATTTCTTGGCCGTTTTGGTCCAGGGCGATGTAATGGAAATTGGGCATAAGAGACTGCTGTCGATTATGAGTGAGAAGAGGAAAAAATCAGCACGAAGTGTTGTGAGAATACCGGGAGATGGGCAGAGATGTCCATCACTTATTTGTTTTCTGCCACATAGTTCACAAAATCATGTGTACTTGAGGACTTCTTCAACGGTGGTTTCGCCGTCGTAGATGTTGCGCAGGCCGTCATCACGCAAAGTGACCATGCCGAGTTCGATGGCTTTTTGTTTCAGCACCAGGGTTGGCGCTTTTTCAGTGATGAGATCGCGAATTGGGTCGGTGACGTTAAGGAGTTCGTAGAGTCCTTTGCGGCCTTTGTAGCCTGAATTTGCGCAGGTCGAGCAGCCGGAGCCGGTAAAAAATTGTTTGCCTCCGAGATCTGACTGGGAAAGGCCGAGTTGATTCAAAACCGAGAGACTCGGGTCATAAGGGGCTTTGCAGGTTTTGCAAATGGTGCGGAGCAAACGTTGTGCTAGCACGCCTTCCAGGGTAGCGGCGACGAGGAATGGCTCCACCCCCATATCCACGAGACGGGTGACGGCACCTGCGGAATCGTTGGTGTGGAGGGTGCTGAGCACCAAGTGGCCAGTCAGGGACGCCTGAATAGCAATCTGCGCCGTCTCGAGATCGCGCATTTCTCCGACCATGATGCGGTCTGGATCTTGACGGAGGAAGGCGCGCAGTGCTCTGGCGAAGGTTAGTCCGACTGCTTCGTTTACCGGCACCTGCATGACGCCGTCGAGTTCGTATTCGACTGGATCTTCAGCGGTCAAGAGCTTTGCATCAATGGTATTGATGCGGCGAAGGGCTGCATAAAGCGTCGTGGTCTTGCCCGCACCAGTGGGGCCTGTCACAATAAAAATGCCATTGGGCTTTTGGATGGTCTCCAC
>CAZCAL010000316.1:0-2476 GCA_964496625.1 uncultured Verrucomicrobiaceae bacterium
GTGTCACTGATGCAGACGATGTCGAGCCTGCCGCTCTTCCTGCTGGCGCTGCCTGCGGGTGCGCTGGCAGACCTCGTCAACCGGCGGAGGTTGATCTTGTTTGCGCAGACGGGTGCATTGCTGACGGCGGTGGGGATGGCGCTGCTGGCGTGGTATGGCGCGCTGACGCAAACGACGCTGCTACTGGCCACCTTCCAACTCGGTGTGGCCGCCGCCTTCACCCTGCCCGCCTGGCAGGCTCTGATCCCTGAAGTGGTGGGACGCGAGCACCTCTCCTCGGCCATTGTGCTCAACGGTGTCGGCTTCAATATCGCGCGGTCGCTGGGGCCGATCTTGGGCGGCCTGCTGCTAGGGTCCCTCGGTCCGGCACCGGTCTTTGCGTTGAACGCTCTGTCGTTCATTGCCGTGATCGGCGTCATGAGCACGGGCAGTTACATCGCGACACCGCGCAGCGCCCAGCAGGAGCAGATGCTCGGCGCGATGACGGCCGCAATCCGCTACGCACGTCATGCGCCAGCCATGCAGGCAGTGCTCTGTCGCGGCGGAATCCATACCTTTGCCGCGGTGGCTCCGGTGGTGCTGCTGCCGGTGATCGTTCATTCGAGACATTGGACGGCATCCGATTTTGGCCTGCTAATGGGGTGTTACGGCGGTGGCGCGATCCTGATGGCCCTGCTCTGGCTGCCAAAGCTGCGGGCGCACTGCTCATTCGATCAGGTGCTCTTTGGTGCCAGCCTAGTATCCGCAGTGACCACGGGCATCCTCGCCCTGGTGCCCGGCAAGCTGGCGATGGGACTGGTGCTCATCGTGACAGGGGCCGCATGGATCAGCGGCATGAACACCTTCAGCGTCGCCTCCCAAAGCGTGTTCCCCAACTGGGTGCGGGCGCGCAGTTCCGCGATCTATCTCGTCGTGATGCAGGGTGCCTTTGCCATTGGCGCGCTGACCTGGGGCCAGCTCACCAGCCAGATCGATGCGGCCCCCACGCTGGGCATTGCGGCGGGATGTCTGGTCGTGAGTGCCTTGCTCACGCGACTGGTGCCGATCAGTCATGTGGAAAACCTCGATCTTACCCCGTCCGGCCACTGGCTGCCGCCCAATACGATGGCCACGGAGCCCGCCCCCAGCGATGGCCCGGTGCTCATCACGATCGAATATCAGATCGATCCCAAAGACGCCGCCGCCTTTCGTGCCGCCATGCTTCACCTGCGCGAGACTCGCCTGCGCGATGGTGCCTTCCGTTGCTCCCTCTTCGCGGATCTGGAGGATCCCACCCACTTTCGCGAGACCTTCCTGGTGGGTTCGTGGGCTGAGCACTTGCGACAGCACGAACGGGCCACCGTCGAGGACCAGCGCATCGAACGCGCCGTGCAAAACTTCCATCGCGGAGCAGAACCACCGCGTGTCAAACATCTGCTCATGGTCAACCTCCGCGATCAGAAAGCCTGAGCGCAGGCTCCTCGGAAATTTAGCGACGTTTGAGTCTTGGATCGGGGTTGACTCTCTAAGCGCGGCGGGTTCCTGTTTGGGATGACTGGTCCTTGGCTGATTCGCGGTAAGGCGTACCATCCCCACAGCAAGGGGATGGTGATGGGCATTGTGAATGTGACACCAGACTCTTTTTCCGACGGCGGGCGCTTCCGCGATGCAGGGCGGGCGGTGGAACATGCGCTGGCACTGGTGGCGGAAGGCGCTGAGATCCTGGACATTGGCGGCGAATCTACCCGGCCTGGTGCTGAACCAGTCGATGAGGCGGAGGAACTGCGGCGGGTGTTGCCTGTCATCCGTGGGGTGCGCAGCCAGACGAAGGTGCTGATTTCCATCGACACGATGAAGGCAGCCGTGGCGCGTGCGGCGCTGGATGCAGGGGCAGACATCCTCAATGATGTTTCAGGGTTGCGCGGCGATGCAGCGATGCAGCGGCTCATGGCGGACTCCGATGCAGGCATCGTGGTGATGCACATGCTCGGCGAGCCCCGCACCATGCAGGAGGACCCGCATTACGATGACGTGGTGAAAGAGGTGCATCACTGGTTTGCGCAGCGTCTGGCGATTTTACAGGATGCAGGAATCTCGCCGGAGAGAGTCGTGCTGGACCCTGGTTTTGGGTTTGGGAAAACGCTAGAGCACAATGTCGCGCTGCTGCGGTCGCTGCCGGAACTGACAGTGAATGATCGCCCGCTGATGGTGGGTGTGTCCCGCAAATCCATGATCGCCAAGCTATTGGGCAGCGCGAGCATGGAAGACCGCTTCTGGCCTACTGTCGCACTGACGGCGCATGTGCGCGATCGCGGTGTGGGGATCGTAAGGGTCCACGATGTAAAGGCGAACGTAGAGGCGATGCGGATGATGGAAGCCATTTTGGGGGCTTAAACACGCACAAAGAAGCCCTGTAGCCGGGCGTAGGTGACCCCGGTGCGCTTGGGAACGCCAATGAATCGCCCTGGCATCTGCGATTTCACCAGCGGTTCAATGA